>NZ_JACMZT010000059.1:0-33847 GCF_017349615.1 Pseudomonas sp. GW531-T4 | reverse complement strand
TTGCACGCGCACCTCGAACCCATCGCAACGGCCACTGGCCGGTGATGCCAGGTACAGTTCGCCGCCCACGCCGTGAACGATGCTCTGGGCAATCGCCAGCCCCAGGCCGGAGCCGCTGGCCTCGCTGTTGCCGCGGACAAAACGCTCGGTCAGGCGTTGCAGCACTGGCGGCGGCACCACCGGTCCGCCATTGACCACCCGCAGGCAACCATCGGCGCCAAGGCTGACGTCTACCGGCTGCAACGGATCGCCGTACTTCAGGGCGTTTTCGATCAAGTTGCGCAGCAGGATGCCAAAAGCGTCCGGGTCGATGGCAGCACACACCCGGGCCATCTCCGGCAACTGCAGCCGGATGCGCGGCGCAGCGCCGCGATTCCATTCCTCCACGCCATGGGCCAGCAGCGGAATCAAGTCCTCGGGGGTTTCGGACAACAGCCCGCCGCCCTCGGCCTTGGCCAATTGCATAAGTTTTTCCGAGAGCCGGGCCAGCTCCCGCAGGGCGTTCTCGATCTTCGCCGCCCGTAGCTGCAACGGCCCCTCCGGGGCTTCGTGGCGCAGGCGCTGGATCTGCGCCAGGGTCGCCGCCAGGGGCGTGCGCAATTCATGGGCGCTGTTGGCGGTAAAGCTGCGCTCGGTTTCCAGGGCTTTGCGCAGGCGCTCCAGCAGATGGTTGACCGCTTCGGCCAGGGGATCGATTTCCGCCGGCAGGCGCGCCACCTTGATCGGTGACAGGTCGCCCACACCCCGGGCCTCCACCGCTCGCCGGTAGGCCAAGACGCTGCGCAGGCTGATGCGCACGAACAGCCAGGTGCCCAGCAGGCTGATGGGAATCAACCCGAGCAAGGGCACCAGCAAGGCGAACAGCGCCTCCCGGGAAGCTTCGCGGCGCTGGGCCAGGGGCTCGGCGATCTCGATGACGATCGAGTCGTTCTCGGCGCTGGCGCTGTACAAGCGGTATTTGCCTCGGGTGGTAAACCCCGGGCTGGGCCGGTGGCTGAAGATCTTCAGCTTGGCGTCGTGGGAGCGCATCAGAATCTGCCCCTCGGCGTCGCGCACCACGTAGGTCAGGTATTCGCTGTCCATCTTCAGGGTCGCCACATGTCGGGCCCGGCGCGGCCCGGAACGGTTGCCGATTTCCAGCGCGGCCAGGGGCAGGATGCGCTGGGCCGTGGCTTCCAGGGCGCTGTCGAAGGTTTCTTCCAATTCATGCTGGACCGCCAGCCAGGTGCCGGCGGTGGCCCCCAGCCAGAGCAGGGTCATGCCCAGGGTCAGCCCCAGGCTCAGGCGTTTTTGCAGGCTGGTCGGACGCTTCATGCGGGCATCAGCCGGTAGCCCATGCCGCGCACGGTTTCGATCAGTTCGCGCCCGAGTTTCTTGCGCAGCCGGCTGATGTAGACCTCGATGGTGTTGCTCTCGATTTCCGCGCCGAAGGCATACAGCCGCTCCTCCAGCTGGGACTTGGAGAGCAAGGCGCTGGGGCGCTGGACAAAGGCTTCGAACACCGCCCACTCACGGGCGGTGAGATCGATGATGGCGCCGCCGCGCTGCACGGTGCGGGCGCTGATGTTCACTTGCAGCTCGCCGAGGCGGATCTGCGGGTTGGGGTTGCCGCTGTAGCGCCGGGCCACCGCCGCGACCCGCGCCGACAGCTCAAACAAGTCGAAGGGCTTGACCAGGTAATCGTCGGCACCGGCGTTGAGCCCGGCGATGCGCTCGGAAATCTGGTCCTGGGCGGTGAGGATGATCACCGGCGTCACGTCCCCGGCACCGCGGCGCTGGCGCAGGAATTCCAGGCCGCGCCCGTCGGGCAGCATCAGGTCCAGCAGGATCAGGTCGTAGGCTGTGCTGGCGACACTGGCCCGGGCCTGCTCCAGGCGCTGCACCCAATCCACGGCGTGGCCATCGTCGGCAATCTGCTCGCGCACCGCTTCCCCGAGTACCGCCGCGTCCTCGATCAATAACACCCGCATGACGCCCTCCCCTGATCTGTGTGGTGACGCACCTTAACCGCCGAACCTGACGCCAACCTGAAGATTCAGCTGGCCATCAAAATCCTCATCAGGGTAGCCACACGCGCCCCCCGACAGCCGGAGCCAGATCATGAAAAGCCCATTCGCCCGGCCTCGAAGTTTTTTCAACGTCCTTCAGGTTGCTGTCAGCTAAGCGGCTCAGGCTGCAGCCACATCACTTGAAAAGGACACCCTCATGAACAAGCTTGTCGTCGCCAGTTGCCTCGCCGCGGTTCTGGCCTTGCCCGGGCTGGCCCAGGCCCGTGAAGTGACCCTGACCACCCGCCTGAAGGACTACAGCGGCAATGGCGCTTACCTGGCGATCTACCTCACCGACGCCAATGGCACCTACCAGCAGACCCTGTGGGTCGCCGGCAAGAAGGCCAAGTACTACAAGCACCTGCCGGACTGGGCCCGGGGCAGCCGCATGGCCGCCGCCCAGTACGACGGCATCAGCGGTGCCAGCGTCGGCAGCGGCGAGACCCTGACCGTCAGCGCCGAGCTGGCGGACAGCCTGATCGACGCCGGGTATCAGATCCGCATCGACAGCGCCGTGGAGGACCAGCGCGATGTCCGCGCCGACGTGGTCCTGCCCCTGACACTCCAGGGCGCAGGCCAGCCGGCCAGCGGCAGCACCTACGTGCAATCCCTGCGCTACGACCTGTAATGCCCACGCCGTCAGGAGGCACAACCATGTTGCGCTCGTTGCACTCGATTCCCGGGCTGATCGCCGCCCTGCTGGTGATGCTGCTGGCCATCAGCGGCGCGACCCTGGCACTGAACCCGGCGCTGGAACGCCTGCACACACCCCAACCGGCCGTGGCGCAAGTCTCGGTCGGGCAACTGGCCGGACGCATTGCCGGCCATCTGAGCGGGATCGAGCAGATCCGGCGCACGCCCTCGGGCTCGGTGATCGTCTACCACAGCCAGGACGGCCAGGCGCTGGCCAGCACGGTCGACCCGCTGACCGGCGCAGTGCTCGGGCCCTACGCACCCTCAGTGTTTGCCCGTTGGGTCAAGGAACTGCACCGCTCGCTGTTTCTCGACACGACGGGCCACGCCGTATCGGCCCTGGGCGCCCTGGCGATGCTTTTGCTGGCGTGCTCCGGTGCCGTGTTGCTGGCCCGCCGCGTCGGCGGCTGGGGCAACCTGCTGCGGCCCTTGCGGGGCAGCTTCAGCCAGCGCTGGCACGCCGAGCTCGGACGCCTGACCACCCTGGGCCTGCTGCTGTCGGCCCTGAGCGGGTTGTACCTGTCGGCCGGCACCTTCGGCTTGATTGCCGACGGCAGCCAGGCCGAACCGGCCGTCCCCACCCTGCTCAGCGCCGGCCCGGCCTTGCCGGTGGCCAGCCTGCCGGCGTTGCAGGCCCTGGACCTGAATGACCTGCGCGAGCTGGTCTACCCCAGCCCTGGCAACCCCCATGACCTGTACAGCCTGCGCACCACCGCCGGCGAGGGCTATGTCGATCAGGCCAGCGGCGCCCTGCTGTCCTTTCAGCCCTACGCCGGCGCGCATCAGGCCTATGAGCTCATCTACCGGCTGCACACTGGCGAAGGCCTGTGGTGGCTGGGCCTGCTGCTGGGGACCTGCGCCCTGGGCGTGCCGCTGATGAGCGTTACCGGCCTGTGGCTGTGGTGGCGTCAGCGCCAAGGCGCCACGCCGATCCACGACAACAGCACGGCCGCCAACGCCGACTGCGTGATCCTGGTGGGCAGCGAGAACAACAGCACCTGGGGCTTTGCCCACACCTTGCACCAGGCCCTGGTGATGGCCGGGATCAAGGTCCACAGCGCGCCGATGAACCAGTTGCAAAGCGACTACCCCAAGGCGCGCCACCTGCTGATCCTCACGGCCACCCACGGCGATGGCGATGCCCCGGCCTCGGCCACGGCTTTTCTCGCGCGCCTGGGGCAAAACCCGCCGGGGCCGGGGCTGCCATTTGCCGTGCTGGGTTTTGGCGATCGCCAGTTCCCACGCTTCTGCGGCTTCGCCGAGCAAGTGCAGAACGCCCTGGCCGCCAGCGGTGCGCGCCCCCTGCTGCCCCTGGACTGCATCCATCGCCAGTGCGCCCAGGAGTTCCAGCGCTGGGGCCAGGCGCTGGGAGCGGCCCTGGGGCTGGAGCTGGACTTGCAGCACCACAGCCAAACCCCGCCCAGCCATGACCTGGAGCTGGTCGAATCCGTGGCCTATGGCGCCCAGGTCCAGGCACCGACCCGGATCCTGCGCTTCAAGGCCCCGGCCGACGGCAGCGGCCAAGGCTTGCCCGAATTCCAGGCCGGCGACCTGGTGGGCATCCTGCCCCCCGGCACTGCGCAGCCGCGTTTCTACTCCCTGGCCAGCAGCAGCGCCGACGGGGTCCTGGAGATCTGCGTGCGCAAGCACCCTGGTGGCCTGTGCTCAGGCTTTCTCCATGACCTGCAAGCGGGAGCGCGGATCCAGGGCTTCATCCAGCCCAATCCGCAATTTCGCCCCGTCCAGGGCTCGCAACCGGTGATCCTGATCGGCGCCGGCACCGGAATCGGCCCCCTGGCGGGCTTTATCCGCGGCAACCGGGCCCGGCAACCGATGCACCTGTACTGGGGCGGGCGCCACCCAACCTCGGACTTCCTCTACGAGCCGGAACTCAAGGGCTATCTGGCCGACCGACGCCTGACCGCCCTGCACGCGGCCTTCTCCCGGGTCCCGGCGCGCGGCTACGTGCAGGACCGGCTGCTCGCCGATGCCCTGGCGCTACGCCGGCTGGTGGAAAAAGGCGCCCAGGTGCTGGTCTGCGGCAGCCGGGACATGGCCAAGGGGGTGATCCAGGCCCTGGACGAAGTGCTGGCGCCGCTCAACCTCAGCGTACTGACCCTCAAGGCCCAAGGACGTTACCGTGAAGACATCTACTGAAACCGCCGGACTGCAACGCTACAGCCTCAACGGCCCGACCATGGGCAGCCGCTACACCGCGCTGTTCTATGCCGCCCCGGGATTCGCTACCCGAGACATCGCGGACCGCCTGGCCCAGGCGGTGGAACGGGTTGAGCAACAGATGTCGAGCTGGAACCCCACGTCCGATCTCAACCGACTCAACTCGGCGCCCAGGCACCACTGGGTCAGCGTGCCCAGGGAACTGATGAACGTCATCACCACGGCGCTGCGGGTCAGCGAGCAATCCGCCGGGGCCTTCGAGATCGCCGTGGGTGAACTGGTCCAGGGCTGGGGCTTCGGCCCCACGGCCCGGACACTGGATCAGCCGGCGCTGGCCGAGCTGGGCCGGCAGCGCCTCGCCCCCGCCAGCTACGGCCTGGAGCTGCAACCCCGGCGCCACCGCTTGCGCAAGCGGGCCAAGCTGCGCCTGGACCTCAATGGCATTGCCAAGGGTTTTGGCGTCGATGAACTGGCGCGCGCCCTGGAAGCCTCGGGCATCCGTGACTATCTGGTGGGGATCGACGGCGAAATGCGCGCCAGGGGCAGCAAGCCCGCCGGGCAACCCTGGACCGTGGCCCTGGAGAAACCCCTGCGTGGGGTCCGCCAAGTCATCGGGGTGATGGAGCTGAGCAATGCGGCCATTGCCACCTCCGGCGACTACCGACGCTGGGTGGAGATCGCCGGGCAGTCCTATGCCCATACCCTCGACCCGGCCACCGGCGCGCCCCTGGACAACCGCCTGGCCTCGGTCAGCGTGGTGGCCGCCAACTGCATGCTGGCCGATGCCTGGGCCACCGCGCTGCTGGTGCTCGGCGAAGTAGAGGGACCGCGGTTGGCCCAGGAGCGCGGCATGGATGCCTTGTTCGTGATCCGCGACGGCGCGCAGTTGCGGGAAGTGTCTATCGTGGGCGGACAGTTGCAGGCGCAGATCGAGACCCGCTGAAGCCGGTGTCTGTTGCCCCGATGAAACTCATGTACCGGCACTGCGAACGGCACGCTAACGACCGCATCGGTTGGCCGCGAGCTTGGTGGTTGGCCCTTGCGGTGGGAGCCCAGCGTGGCGCCATGGATCGGCGGCATGTCCCTGATGTTCCTCGCTGGCAAGGTGAGCCTGGAGGCGTATACTTTGGCAAATTTTGTCAAACGTGGACAAAACCATGAGTACCATGAACATTTCCCTGCCAGAAGCCCTCAAGGCCTTCGTCGACGATCAGGTCAGCCAGCGGGGCTACAGCACCAGCAGCGAGTACGTGCGGGAGCTGATCCGCAAGGATCAGGATCGACAGCACCTGCGCGGCCTGCTGCTGGCGGGTGCTGAATCGGCGCCTGGCACTCCCGTGGACGATCGTTACTTCGACGCGCTTCGCGCCAGAGTCCGCAAGGAATGAAGGCACAGCGGGTCATTCCAAGGGCCCTGGCCAATCAGGATGTAGAAGACGCTGTCGACTACTACCTGGCTCAACAGGCCGAGCAGGCAGCCTTGGGCTTCATCGACGACCTGCAAGCTGCCTATGCGCATATCGCCCGGCATCCGGCCTCAGGCCTTTCCCGCTACACCCATGAGCTCGATTTGCCAGGGCTTCTTTACTGGCCATTGAGTCGCTATCCCTTTCTGGTGTTCTACGCCCGGCACGACGACCACATTGACGTGTGGCGCGTCCTGCACGCCATGCGGGACATTCCCGCCTCACTGACGGAAAGCCCCGCACACGGATCGACCTGACGCGGACTACAGCGCCCCATCAGCGGTAAAGAACTGCCGCCCATCCCGCTTGAGCAGATCCAGCAGCAGCTGGGCCGCCGGCGACAGGTAGCCTTCGGTCCGTACCAGCACCACGATGCTGCGATGCATGCGGGTTTGCGCCAGCGGCACTTCCCGCAGGTGGGCGATGCCCTTGAAGTCGTCCAGGGTTTCCCGGGCCAGGAAGCTCAGCAGCCCGGTCTTGGCGATCAGCCGCGGCAGCAGGGAGATGGTGTTGGTCTCGATCTGCACCGAGGGCAACGGCAGCTTGTGGCTCTGAAACACATTGTCGATCCAGCGGCGGGCCGAGACCCCGGTTCCCGGCAGCACCCAGCGGTAGTCGCACAGGTCGCGCAGGCGCATCGGCGTGTCGAACACCGGGTGGTCGCGGCTGGCCACCACCACGGCCTGGTCTTCGAACAGGGTGTGGTGGCTCAGGTGCGGGTCGCCCTCGAACAGCGGGCAGATCACCATGTCCAGGCGCCCCGAGCGCAGGGACTCGCGGAGCACGTCGTCCTGGCCGATCACCAGGTTCAGGGTGATGTCCGGGGCGCGCTCCAGCAAGGTCGCGGTCATCTGCGGCAACAGGTGCTCGGCCATGCTGGCGGCGCACCCCAGGCGGATATTGCCGAGCACGCCGCTGGCAAAATCGCGCACCTCGCGATGGGTCTCGGCGATGTTCTGCTGCAACTGCCGGGCGCGCTGTTGCAGCAACAGGCCCACCGCCGTCAGCTTGATCCGCCGCCCGTCGCGCTCGAACAGCTTGGTGCCGAAGGACTCCTCCAGGCGCTGGATGCTTTTGGTCAGCGCCGGCTGGCTGCGGTTGAGCTTCTGCGCCGCGCGCCCGAGGTGGCCGAGCTCGGCGATGGTTTCGAAATAGGTCAGGTCGCGCAGGTCCATGATCGATAAACCAGAGTTATTAGTTGATCACAATTAGAAACTGGACTTGATCAATTGCGCTATCAATAATTTGCTCCGAAGCGCTGGTAGCAACGGTCCCGCAACAGGAACGGCCAGCGCGCTGGAGAATGCCCTTGCCTCGTCCCTCGCCTTTGTCCCTGTCCGCCTGGCCCCTTGCCCTGCAATGGCTGGCGCTGCTGATCCTCGCCGGCAGCGCCGGGCAGTTGCTGAAACACTTCGAAGTTCCCGCCGGACAGTTCCTCGGGCCGATGCTGGTGGCCATCGGTTTCGGCGTCAGCGGCGCCAGCATCCGCGTGCCGCGCCAGGCCTTCCGCCTCGGCCAGGGTTCGGTCGGGGTCCTGGCCGCCCACTCCATGACCATGGCCGTGCTGGCCTCGATGGCCCAGTCCTGGCCGGTGATGCTGTTCGCCACCCTGCTCACCGTCTGCCTCAGCGCCCTGGTCGGCCTGGCGCTGGTACGCCTCGGCGGCCTGCCGCCCAGCACCGCGGCCTGGGGCACCGCGCCGGGGGCAGCCTCGGCCATGGTGGCGATGGCCGACGATTTCGGCGCCGACTCGCGGGTGGTGGCCACCATGCAGTACGTGCGAGTGGTGTGCGTGGTGATGATCGGCGCCCTGGCCAGCCACTGGATCGGTGTCCCGGCCGGCGGCAGCCAGGCCCACAGCACCGAGGTGGTGCTGCAGACCTTCACCCTGCTCAACCTCGGCCTGACCCTGGGCATCATAGTGCTCGGCGTGCTGCTCGGTTCACGGGTGCCGGCCGGCGCCCTGCTGGTGCCGCTGCTGATCGGCGGCGCGCTGCAGATCTCCGGGCTGCTGCACATCATCCTGCCCGGCTGGCTGCTGGCCCTGGCCTACGGCGCCATCGGCTGCTACATCGGCCTGCGCTTCGACCGGCCGACCCTGCGCTACGTCTGGACCCGCCTGCCGGCGATGATCTTTGGCGCGGTGCTGCTGATCGCCCTCTGCGCGCTGTCGGCCTGGCTGCTGGCGCACTGGCTGGACAAGGACTTCCTCTCGGTCTACCTCGCCACCAGCCCCGGCGGCCTGGACGCCATGACGATCATCGCGGTGGACACCCACGCCGACGTCGGCCTGGTGCTGGCCATGCAGACCCTGCGGCTGTTCGCGGTGATCGTCAGCGGCGCTTTTTTCGCCCGGCTGATCATCAGGTGGTCGCGCTGAACCCGGGAGCCGCGCGTCTTTAAACACTCTGAAATAGTAAATCCGAGCGCCATCCCTCCTTCCCTGGCTCCGTCGCCAGGCGCCTGAATACGGGCGTCAAGGCGCCGCCCAGCAGTGCCCAGGGCCGTTTCGCCAGCGGCCCGGGAGCTTATTTCCCTGTCGAATAAGAAACGTCTTGCCGCCGGCTGTTGTTACCATGGCGCACATTTGCATGACGATTTAATGACTGGCAGGTTTTTCGTGAATTTCATCCGGCGTGTTTTCCATCATCCCCTGGCCCCCCTCGGCGCACTGCTGAGCCTGGTGCTGCTCGTGCCCCTGGTGGCGCGTGCGCTGCTCGGCTGGTCCGACCCTTTGGGTTATCTCTCGGACCTGGGCACCGCGGGCCTGTTGACCCTGCTGCTGTACCGCCGGCCCTGGTGGCTGGCCTTGCCGGTGCTGTTGGTGTGGGCCCTGCTGAGCATCGCCAGCGCCGAGCTGGTCAGCGCCGTGGGCCGCCTGCCCAATGCCTCTGACCTGCATTACCTGTTCGACCCGCAGTTCGTCGGCAACTCCACCGGCGGTGGCCTGGCTCATCCCTGGCTGGCCGCGGCGCTGCTGTCCGGCCTGGCGCTGTGGCTGGCCGTGCAATGGGCGGCCCGCGGCACCCGCGCCCCGCGCTTGCCGCGCCATGCCTGGACCGCCCCGGCGCTGCTGTGGCTGGCCCATGGCGGCGTGCAATACCTGAACCCCAGCGAAGCCGATCAATGGCGCCTGTTCAACCTGCCGCACCAGTTGCTCGCGGCCGCCGCCGGCCAGGGCCAGGTGCAGCTGGAACAATGGCTGGAAGGCGATGTGCCCGAGCTGCCGGTGCAGATGGCCGGCCTGACCCAGCTCGACCTCGACGGCGAGCCATTGCTGGCCGCCCCGGGCCAGGCGCGCAACGTGCTGGTGATCGCCCTGGAAGGCATTCCCGGCGCCTATATCAAAACCAACCGCGACGCCCTGCACAGCCGCTACCAGGACAACCTGATGCCCAAGCTCGGCGCCTGGGCCGAACGCGGCATGAACACCCCGGACTACGTACTGCACAGCCACCAGACCATCCGCGGCCTGTACGCCATGCTCTGCGGCGACTACGACAAGCTCGACAACGGTACGCCCAAGGGCATCGAGCTGCTGACCCAAAGCCAGCGCAACCAGGCCTGCCTGCCGGCCCAGCTGCGCAAGCAGGGTTTCAATACCCATTACCTGCAAGGCGCCGGCCTGCGCTTCATGGCCAAAGACAAGATCATGCCGCACATCGGCTTCGACTCGACCCACGGCCTGGAGTGGTTCAGCAACGCCAACTACCTGGACTTCCCCTGGGGCAAGGACGACAAGGCCTTCTTCGAAGGCGCGCTGGAGTATGTCGGCCAGCTGAAAAAACAGAAGCAGCCGTGGATGCTCACCCTGCTGACCGTCGGCACCCACCAGCCCTACTCCGCGCCCGAGGAATACCTCAACCGCTTCGACACACCCAAGCAGGCCGCGGTGGCCTACCTGGACGACGCCATCGGCGAGTTCATGGACCAGCTGGAGCGCCAGGGCGTGCTGAAGGACACCCTGGTGGTGATCACTTCGGATGAGTCCCACGGCATCGATGGCGTGCGCCTGGCCTCGTCCTGGGGCTTCAACCTGATGCTCGCCCCGGAACAGGCGCAACTGCCCAGACTCAAGTCCGGGACCTACGGCCATGTCGACCTGAGCGCCTCGGTGCTCGACTACTTCGGCTTCCAGGTGCCGGACAGCCTCAGCGGCCGCTCGCTGTTTCGCGACTACGCCCTGGGCCGGGAAATCATGTCCTACACCAACGGCAAACTGCGTTATCACGATGGCCAGGGCACCCTGACCGAATGCGATTTCCAGCAGCGCTGCCGCTACTACGCCAGCACCGGTTTCATCGCCGACAGCGCCACCTTCAAGGGCCAGTACGGCGGCCTGCGCGCGCGCCAGATCAGCGCCCGGGCCGAGGGCCTGGACCGTACCCTGCTGCAATCGCCGCTGAACCTGCACTACCAGTTCGGCAGCCCGGCGATCATCCCGCTGCAAGCGCAGATCAAGGACGACTGGGCCGACAACCTGATCGGCGCGCAGTACCTGGAAATGCCCAAGGGCTCGCTGACCCGCGTGCGCTTCACCGTGCGCTCGGCCGACCCGCAGCAGAACGCCTACATCCTGCTCAAGGGCAAGGAGCGCGAGCAGGACGTGCCCCTCGGACTGCCGGAAGAGATGCTGGTCACCCCCGACCAGCCGCTGGAAATGGACTTCAGCTTCGCCAACCCGGAATCGCGCAAGGCCTTCTCCTTCCACCTGCTGGGCTACGGCCTGGGCGCGGTGGAAGTCAGTGACTTCAGCGTGATCACCGAACTGCCGGGGCAAGAAGAAACCAGCGAAGAACCCCAGGACGACAGCGCGCAGTCTTCCTGAATCCCCGCCCCGGGAAGCTGGACGGCAGCACAGCCATCCAGCTTCCGCGCCCTTGTCTAAACTCCTCGTCAGGCACAAGGTATGGCCTCGCTGCGGACCGCAGCGCCACCACCAGAGCATGAGGACGCACATGACCGACACCCTGGACACCCCTCTGGAGCAGTTGCAGCGACTGATGGCCGAGCGCCCCTTCATGGTCCTCACCGGCGCCGGCATCAGCACCCCTTCGGGGATTCCCGACTACCGCGACAACGACGGTGTGCGTCGCGGCAACCAGCCGATGATGTACCAGGAGTTCCTGGCCGAACCCAAGGCCCGGCGCCGCTACTGGGCGCGGGCCATGCTCGGCTGGCCGCGGATCCGCCAGGCGCGGCCGAACGCGGCCCACGAAGCCTTGGCGCATTTGCAGGCGCGACAGAAGATCGCCGGGGTCATCACCCAGAACGTCGACACCCTGCACGACCAGGCCGGCAGCCGCGACGTGATCGAACTGCACGGCAACCTGCACCGGGTGGTCTGCCTGGACTGCACGCAACGCAGCGATCGGCAGGCGATCCAGCAGTTGCTGGAACTGCACAACCCCTACCTGACTGGCGTCGACGCGGTGCAGGCACCTGACGGCGACACCCTGCTCGACCCGGTATTCGAAGAGCGTTTCCAGGTGCCCCGCTGCCCTCATTGCGATGGCGAACGGCTGAAACCGGATGTGGTGTTCTTCGGCGAAAACGTGGCCCAGGCCACCGCGGCCAAGGCCCTGCACAGCGTCGAGCAGGCCGCCGGCCTGCTGGTGGTGGGCTCGTCCCTGATGGCCTATTCGGCCTTTCGCCTGTGCAAGGTCATGGCTGACCAGGGCAAGCCGCTGATCGCCATCAACTTCGGCAAGACCCGCGCCGACGAGCTGCTGGACCTGAAGATCGCCGCCTCCTGCGAACAGCTATTGCCGCTGCTGGCCGAACGCCTGAGCTCCTAGGAAACCACCGCCAGGCGCTCGGCCAGACCGGCCCCGCGCAGAATGTCGAACAGCGCCTGGGCGGCACTGGACAGCTCATGCCCGGGCTTGGTCAGCACGCCGATGGCGCGTTCCACCACCGGGTCGCGCAGGGTGATGCAACGCGCGCCCAGCTCGCGCATCTGCCCGGCGCACAGGGCCGGCACCGCGCTCACGCCGAGGCCGCTGGCGACCATGCGCCCCACCGTCGCCAACTGATGGCTTTCGAATTCCACCGGCAACTTCATCTGCCGCGCCAGCAAATGTTCTTCGAGCATCACCCGCACCGTGGACGGCCGTTGCAGGGTGATAAAGGGCTGTTCCAGCAACGACTGCCAGTCGATGTCCTTCAGGTCGGCCAGGGGTGAATCGCTGGGCACCACGGCGACGAAACGGTCGATGTACAGCGGGGTGAATTGCAGCGATGCGCTTTGCTGCGGCTCGAAGGCCACCCCCAGTTCCACCTGGCGGTCGCGGACCATCTCCAGCACCTGCTCGTTAATCACATCGTTGACCGTGACGTTGACCTGCGGGTAACGCGCGCGAAAGGTCTTGAGGATCGGCGGCAGCAGGTTGCCGGCAAAGGACGGCATGGCCGCCAGGGTCACCCGCCCGCGTTGCAGGGTGAAGCGCTGGCGCAGTTCGTCCTCGGCGTTGTCCCAGTCGGCGATCAGGCGCCGCGCCAGGGGCACCAGGGCCTCGCCTTCCGGGGTCAGGGCGACGTTGCGCGTGTTGCGGCTGAACAGCCGCCCGCCCAGGCCGTCCTCCAGGGCCTTGATGGTCAGGCTCAGGGCCGACTGCGACAGGTGCAGGCGCTCGCAGGCCACGGCGAAACTCAGGCTCTGGGCCACGGCCAGGAAGGCGCGGATCTGTTTCACGGTCATTCGGAGCTCCAAGAGAGAGGCAGCTGCAAGCTAGATGCGGCTTGCGGCTTGCGGCTTGCGGCTTGCGGCTTGCGGCTTGCGGCTTGCGGCTTGCGGCTTGCGGCTAATTATCCTGTTTTATAAATCAATCAACCTTAAAAATAAACTTAACAAATGAATGCCTCGGCGCAACACTGCGGCTCACTCTCTTCATACGGCCGGCCAGCCGGCTGGCAATGCAAATACCCATAACAAGAGGATGTGCAGATGGCAGGTTTCGACAAGCGCGTGGCGTCCTACGAGGAAGCCCTCGAAGGTCTCAAGGACGGCATGACCGTGATCTCCGGCGGCTTCGGCCTGTGCGGCATTCCGGAAAACCTGATCGCCGAGATCAAGCGTCGCGGCACCCGCGACCTGACTGTGGTCTCCAACAACTGCGGCGTCGACGGCTTCGGCCTCGGCGTGCTGCTGGAAGACCGGCAGATCAGCAAGGTGGTGGCCTCCTACGTCGGTGAAAACGCCCTGTTCGAGAAGCAACTGCTGAGCGGCGAAATCGAAGTGGTGCTGACCCCGCAAGGCACCCTGGCCGAAAAAATGCGCGCAGGCGGCGCCGGCATCCCGGCCTTCTTCACCGCCACCGGCGTCGGCACCCCGGTCGCCGACGGCAAGGAAACCCGTGAATTCAACGGCCGTGCCTACCTGATGGAAGAGTCCATCACTGGCGACTTCGCCATCGTCAAAGGCTGGAAAGCCGACCACTTCGGCAACGTGGTCTACCGCCACACCGCCCAGAACTTCAACCCGCAGGCGGCCACCGCCGGCAAGATCACCGTGGTCGAGGTCGAGGAGATCGTCGAGCCGGGCGAACTGGACCCGACGCAGATCCACACCCCCGGCATCTACGTCGACCGGATCATTTGCGGCACGTTCGAAAAACGCATCGAACAGCGCACCGTGCGCAAGTAATCGCCCGCCCAACGACTGACGGAGAATAAAAAAATGGCTCTTACCCGCGAACAAATGGCTCAACGCGTCGCCCGCGAACTGCAGGACGGCTTCTACGTGAACCTCGGTATCGGCATCCCGACCCTGGTGGCCAACTACATCCCCGACGGCATGGAAGTGATGCTGCAATCGGAAAACGGCCTGCTCGGCATGGGCGCCTTCCCCACCGACGACGAAGTCGATGCGGACATGATCAACGCCGGCAAGCAGACCGTCACCGCGCGCATCGGCGCGTCGATTTTCTCTTCCGCCGAATCCTTCGCGATGATCCGTGGCGGCCATATCGACCTCACCGTGCTCGGCGCCTTCGAGGTCGACGTGCAGGGCAACATCGCCTCGTGGATGATCCCCGGCAAGCTGGTCAAGGGCATGGGCGGCGCCATGGACCTGGTGGCCGGCGCGGACAACATCATCGTCACCATGACCCACGCCTCGAAAGACGGCGAGTCGAAACTGCTGTCGCGCTGCAGCCTGCCGCTGACCGGCGCCAACTGCATCAAGCGGGTGCTGACCGACCTGGCTTACCTGGAGATCGAGAACGGCGCGTTCATCCTCAAGGAACGCGCCCCGGGCGTGAGCGTCGAGGAAATCGTCAGCAAGACCGCCGGCAAGCTGATCGTGCCGGCCCACGTGCCTGAAATGCAGTTCGCCTGAGGAGCAACCAGACCATGCAAGACGTCGTAATCGTTGCCGCCACCCGCACCGCGGTCGGCAGTTTCCAGGGTTCGCTGGCCAATATCCCCGCGGTCGATCTCGGTGCCGCGGTGATCCGCCAGCTGCTGGCCCAGACCGGCCTGGACGGCGCCCAGGTCGATGAAGTGATCATGGGCCAGGTGCTCACCGCCGGCGCCGGACAGAACCCGGCACGCCAGGCCGCGATCAAGGCCGGCCTGCCCCACGCGGTGCCAGCGCTGACCCTGAACAAGGTCTGCGGCTCCGGCCTCAAGGCTTTGCACCTGGGCGCCCAGGCGATCCGCTGCGGCGACGCCGAGGTGATCATCGCCGGCGGCCAGGAGAACATGAGCCTGGCCAACTACGTGCTGCCCGGCGCCCGCACCGGCCTGCGCATGGGCCATAGCCAGATCGTCGACAGCATGATCAGCGACGGCCTGTGGGACGCCTTCAACGACTACCACATGGGCATCACCGCCGAGAACCTGGTGGACAAATACGCCATCAGCCGCGAAGCCCAGGACGCCTTTGCCGCCGCCTCGCAGCAGAAGGCCGTGGCCGCCATCGAGGGCGGGCGTTTTGTCGATGAGATCACCCCGATCCTGATTCCCCAGCGCAAGGGCGACCCCGTGGCCTTCGCCACCGACGAGCAGCCGCGCGCCGGCACCACCGCCGAATCCCTGAGCAAGCTCAAACCGGCCTTCAAGAAGGACGGCACGGTCACCGCCGGCAACGCCTCGTCGCTGAACGACGGCGCCGCCGCGGTGATCCTGATGAGCGCCGCCAAGGCCAAGGCCCTGGGCCTGCCGGTGCTGGCGAAGATTGCCGCCTACGCCAACGCCGGCGTCGACCCGGCGATCATGGGCATCGGCCCGGTGTCGGCCACCCGCCGCTGCCTGGACAAGGCCGGCTGGTCCCTGGAGCAACTGGACCTGATCGAAGCCAACGAAGCCTTCGCCGCCCAGTCGCTGTCGGTGGGCAAGGAACTGGGTTGGGACGCGAGCAAGGTCAACGTCAACGGCGGCGCCATCGCCCTCGGCCACCCGATCGGCGCCTCGGGCTGCCGGGTGCTGGTGACCCTGCTGCACGAAATGCTCAAGCGCGATGCCAGGAAAGGCCTGGCGACCCTGTGCATCGGTGGCGGCCAGGGCGTGGCATTGGCCATCGAACGCTAACTTACCGCGCACCACGGCCGGCCCTCGGACCCACGACATCCGGCGGCTGGCCGGCAACACACCCGGCGCACCTCATGGTGCGCCGGGTTCATTCTGCGGCCCGTCCGACGCTGAACAGAGGCCGCTGGCAGCCGCCTATCCGTCAGCTACATTCAACTCATACGGCTGGCGAGCCCCGTTTTCCACGCCTTCCTGCCCACTGACTCACGGCTGAAACAGTCCAGGCCGGTGCGCGGTGCGTTATCTGTCGAAGCCGGAGCACAGCGCTCAAGCATGGGCAGCGCCCGGCATGCCAGCCAGCCCTTCGCCTGCTTCATCGACCCGATAACGAGGAGCGGAACATGCGCCTGACCAGATGCCTGCTCTACACCGGCTTTTACATAGTGCTGGCGGGGCTGGCCAGCCTCCAGGCCACGGCTGGCCCCTCCTTCGATGCGGACAGGAAAGGACTCGAGAAACTCTCGGCCAACGCCGGTGCCGAGCTGCACCGAGGCTTGCAGAAATTCCACGAAATGCTGATGTACCTCGAACTGCAGGACACCCTGCACGCCACCGAGGCCAAGGCAGCGGCCCTGGAACACTTCAGCGAGTCGGTCGTGCTGTTCAAGAAAGTCACTGCAAGCGCCCCCGAGCGCAAGATCCTCTACCAGCCCCGGGATGACAGTGAAAAAGAAGCCATCGCCGCCTTCCAGAACCGCTTGAAAGAGCTGGATATCGCGGTGCCCGACACCGAGAAACAGCTGGCCAACCTGGCCGTCACTGTGCTGACCAAGCATATCCATGTGCTGGAAAAGTCCAGCTTCAAGGCGACCAAGGCCGACTACAGCCCCTTGCGCAAAACCCTGCGTTCACAAGCCCTGCTGCTCGACCTGGGCATCCTGACCTCGATTGTCTGGAGCCTGTCGGCCGACCAGCCCGGCGGGAGCGGCTAGCGCCCTGCCCCGAGAGACCATCACTGCGACTTCGGCTTACCCATCAACAACAGCAGCGACAAGCCGGCAAACCCCGCGCCGGCGTAAAACGTCAGCGCCGCGCCATGGGCCTGCCACAGCCAGCCGGCGATCACGCTGGCCAGCAACAGGGCGATCCCGCTCAGCAGGTTGAACACACCGAAAGCGGTGCCCTTGAGGTCGGCGGGCGTGGTGTCGGCCACCAGGGTGGCGAGGATGCCCTGGCTGAAGCCCATGTGCAGGCCCCACAGGGCGACGCCGAGCAGCACCATCGGCACCGATTCGGCATAGGCCAGCACCAGGTCGGCGAGGATCAGCAACAGCAGGCCGACGCTGAGCAAGGCACTGCGGTTGATGTGGTCCGACCATTTGCCGACCGGATAGGCCGAGACCATGTAGAACCCGGCCATGACCACCATCACCAGTGGCACCCAGGCGGCGGCGAAGCCCAGTTGCTGGGCCCGCAGCACCAGGAACGCCTCGCTGAAGCGGGCCAGGGTGAAGGCCGCGCCGATGGCCACCACCCACCAGTAATACTGGGAAAACCGCCGCAGCGAGGCCAGGCGCAATGGCGAGTGGAAGTGCCGGGTACCGGGGGCGTGCTCGGGTTCGCGGATGGCGAAGATCAGCAGCGCCACCGCCAGCGCCGCAGGGATCACCGCCAGCCACAGGACCTGGGCGATATCGTTGGCCAGCCACAGCATCAGGCCGATGGCCAGGATCGGCCCGACGAACGCCCCCACGGTGTCCAGCGACTGGCGCAGGCCAAAACAGGCGCCGCGGATTTCCGCCGGGGCCACGTCCGCCACCAGGGCATCCCGTGGCGCGCCGCGAATGCCCTTGCCGATGCGGTCGAGCAGGCGCGCGCTGAACACCAGTTCCGCCGAAGCCGCCAGGGGAAACAGCGGCTTGGTCAGCGCCGCCAGGCCGTAACCGAGCAACAGCAGTTCCTTGCGTCGACCGATAAAGTCGCTGAGGGCCCCGGAAAAGACCTTCACGATCAGCGCCGTGGCTTGCGCCACGCCCTCGATGATGCCGACCACCAGCATGCTGATCCCCAGGGTACCGACCATGTACAGCGGCAACAGGCTGTGCACCAGCTCGGACGACACGTCCATGAACAGGCTGACGAACCCCAGCGCCCAGACCGTGCGCGGAATGCCGCGGCTCAAATGCTTCCCGGATTCGCTCGTTACAGGTCCCGCCATGACAGACATCCCCCAGGGTTTACCAAGAATCCGGTTGCTCCAAGCCTAGGCCGACAACGGCGGCAATGCCTGTCATGGCTCCCGTTGCAATCGACGCTCGAGGGCCGCGGCCAGGGCCGACGCCTCCTGTTTCAAGGAGGCGCAGAAGGCCTCGACGAAAATCGACGACGGTCGGTAATCCGGGCGGATCAGCATCACCCGGTACGGCACCGACAACTGCAGCGGCCGGATCGCCAGGCCCCTGCCCGCCTCCTCCATGGCGCTCAGCGGGTTGATGATCGCCACCCCCAGTTGCTGGCGCACCATGGCGCAGACCGAGGCGGCGTTGGTGGTTTCGACTACCACCCGGCGGTCGATGCCGGCCTGGCGAAAGTGCTCGTCGAGGGTCTGACGATAGATGTCCAGGCCTGACAGGTTGATGAAATCCACCCCGCGAAAGTCTTCGCTGTGCAGCAGCGGCTTGGCCAGCAACGGATGCCCTTCCGGCAGGATGCACACCATGTCGGCGCAGAACAGCAGCTCGCCCTGGGTGCCCCGCGGCAGGTGCTCGCTTTCGGTCAGGCCCAGGTCGTGGCGCTGGGCGCTGAGGGACTCTTCGAGCAAGGGCGACTCCTGGGCGGTGATGCTCAGGCCGATGCCGGCGTGGCGCTGCTGGAAGTGCTTGCACACCCGCGGCAGCAGGGTCTGGGAGAACAGCGGCAGGCAGGTCAGGCTCAACTGGCCGTGCTCGAAGCGGCGGATCGACTGCGCCACGCTGTTGATCCGTTCCAGGCCGACATAGGCCCGTTCCACCTCCTCCAGCAACAGCATGGCCTGGGCGGTCGGCAGCAGGCGGCCGCCCTCGCGGTCGAACAGGCTCAGCCCGGACAGGCTCTCCAGCCGCGCCAGTTCGCGGCTGACCGTGGGTTGCGAGGTGAACAGCAGGCGCGCCGCGCCAGTGACGCTGCCGGCCTGCATGATGGCGCGGAACACCTCGATATGGCGCAGGGAAATGTCCACCGCTTGCTCCTTGGTTTGAGAGGTTGATTCATTCAACCCATATCAAAACTGAATCGATATACAAAGAATAGATATTTTATTGAATACACCACCCTCGGCATCATGCAGACCTCTTTCCTCGCCACAGACGATTGCCATGGCCATTCCCTTTTCTCCCGAGCAACTGACCGCCGCCGCCCGCCAGTACGGCACCCCGTTGTGGTGCTACGACGCACGGACTATCAAGGTGCGCATCCAGCAACTGAAGGCCTTCGACGTGGTGCGTTACGCGCAGAAAGCCTGCTCCAACCTGCAGGTGCTGCGCCTGATCCGCGAGGCCGGGGTGCGAGTGGATGCGGTGTCCCTGGGGGAAATCGAGCGGGCGCTGCTGGCCGGGTTCAGCCCGGAAGGCGACCCGGCCGGCATCGTCTTCACCTGCGACCTGTTCGACACCGCCACCCTGCAACGGGTGGTGGAACTGAACATCGAAGTCAACGCCGGTTCCATCGACATGCTGCGCCAGCTCGGCGAGAAATCCCCGGGCCACCGCGTGTGGCTGCGGATCAACCCGGGCTTCGGCCACGGCCACAGCCGCAAGACCAACACCGGCGGCGAAAACAGCAAGCACGGCATCTGGCACGAACAGGTCGACCAAGCCCTGGCGGTGATCCGCCAGTACGGCCTGAAACTGGTGGGCCTGCACATGCACATCGGTTCCGGCGTGGACTACGGGCATCTGGAGCAGGTCGGCGCGGCCATGGTGGCGACGGTCAAGTCCCTGGACCACGACATCGAGGCCTTCTCGATCGGCGGCGGCCTGTCCACTCCGTACCGCGCCGGCGACGAGCCGGTGGACGTGCGCCGCTATGCCAACGCCTGGCGCCAGGCCCGCGAGGAAATCGAAGCCTGGCTTGGCCACGGCGTGCGCATGGAAATCGAACCCGGGCGTTTCCTGGTGGCCGAGGCCGGCTGCCTGGTCAGCGAAGTGCGGGTGGTGAAAGACGCCGGCAATCATCACTTCGTGCTGGCCGACACCGGCTTCAACGACCTGATGCGCCCGGCCATGTACGGCGCCTATCACGCCATGAGCCTGATCGACGCCAACGGCCAGTCGGTCCAGCGCGAACCGCGGCCCACCGTGGTCGGCGGCCCGCTGTGCGAGTCCGGCGATATCTTCACCCAGGACGACGAAAGCCTGACCCCGCAGTTGCTGCCCCAGGCCCGGGTCGGCGACCTGCTGGTGATCCACGACACCGGCGCCTACGGCGCCAGCATGTCCTCCAACTACAACAGCCGGCCGCTGCTGCCGGAGGTGCTGTTCGAGGACGGCCAGGTAAAACTGATCCGCCGCCGCCAGCCGCTGGCGGATCTGCTGGAACTGGAAATGGGGTTGTAAGTCCGCTTTTTTTGCGGCGACACCACTGACGCTATCGCGGGCAAGCTCCGCTCCTACAGAAGCTCACGGTCTTCTTCTGTAGGAGCGAGGCTTGCCCGCGATGCCTTTCAGCTGTCCTGAGGCGTCATGTACAGGCTGAAATTCTCGATGTAGTCGGTGAGGTTCTCTTCCATCATCAGGCGGAACTCCTCGACGAAATAATCCACCGCCTGCTGCTTGGCCGCCGCCAGTTCTTCGGCGTTACGGCAACCGCAGGCGCTGACCCAGGCGGCAAACCGCGAGTTGGCGTACATCAGCGAGGCACTGGCCTTGCCGCGACTGCTGTCGCTGATATGGGTGTTTGCCAGTTCGATGATGGCATCGGCGCGGTTGTAGAAGTCCTGATCCGATTCGTTGGCCAAGGGGCGTTTCCTCTTGAGTAGTAGGCAGTGAGAAATAGGCATAAAGAAAGCCGGCGAGTATAAGAGCCTCGCGCTCAACCATCGACGGCTTTTGCTGCCTCGCGCCCTGCCGTATTCAGTCCGGCCAGTGCCGCTCCAGCACCTGCGCCACCTGCGGATGGCGGTCGATGCGCTCCAGCAGATCGCAACACTCGGGGCGTTCGCGCCGCAGATGCTCGCGCGTGCCGCACCAGCGCGACACCACCGCCGCCTGGACATCCAGGGCCGCCAGGGGTGAACCGCTGGCGTACAGCTGTGTGGCGAACTGATCGGCGAACACCTCCCAGTTGCGGTGCAGGCGCTCCCGGGCCGCATCCCGCACCCGTTCCTTCAGCGCGTCATCGGCGCCCTGCAGCCAGCGCTCCGGGTAATCGATCACGCTGATCGCCGAGTAGCAATTGGCGGCGATAAACACCAGGCCGCGAATCGCCTGCGCCCGGGCGCTCTCATCCTCGGGCAGCAGCGCCGAGCGCGGATAACGCAAGCCCAGTTCGATCAGGATCGCCGCGCTCTCGGTGAGGACACTGCCGTCCGGCAGTTGCAGGGTCGGGACCTGTTTCAGCGGGTTGAGCCGCGCCAGCTCGTCGGCCCCGGGCGACGGCGCCCAGGACGAGGCTTCGACGATGCGGTACGGCACCTGGCAACACTCCAGGGCGATCTCGACGATGGCCGAGCCGGAGCCTTGTGTCCCATAAAGTTGATACATGACCATCCCCTCGCTTGACTGGGCCTTACATCTGACGGGTTGCTTGCGCGGGTTGTTCACTCCAGTGCCGGAAGTCCGCGAGACGGTAGTCCGGATGCTGATTGATAGCCTCGGCCGGCACGCGCAGCACGCTTCCACGGTAGCTCAAAAGGTAAAGGCTCAGCGGCTCGGGCCCCCGCATGCGCCGCACCAGGAAATGGATCAAGCGGTTAAGCAGCCCGAAGCGCTCGATCTCCAGCCGCATCCCGGCCTTGACCTGCAAGAACTTGCCGCAAGCAGAGAACCGGGTCTGGTGATGAACAAGCTCAATCACATTGGGCTAGAACCTCGACGCGCAGCCCCCCGTGGGCGCTCGCCGAACAGTCGATACGCACCGGCAAAAATGCCTCGATCACCCGGATATTGCTTTGCAGGTGCTCGCTCATGCGTGGGGTGGTGAAGCTTCCGCCGCCGGCCAGGGCCATGGGCAGCAGCAGTTGATCGGCCAGGTGCTCGGCCACCGCCGCGCCGGAGTCCAGCCAGTCGCGGGCCTGGTCGATGGCCCGATCGGCCACGCTTTCGGCCCGCAGGCTGCTCTGGCCAAACCCGCTGAACAGCTCGGTCAGGTGCTCGCAGACGAACTCCAGCAACAGCACGTTGCCCGGGCCGCATTGTTCATCCAGCCGCACCGGGCTCAGGTGTTCCCGAGGCAGCTCCAGGCGAGTGCCGACCCGGCGCAATTCGCGTTCCGCCACATGTTCCGGCAGGCCGGCACTCAGGGCCCAGGCCCGGCGCCCGAGCAGTTCGCCCCGCTGTTCCAGGTGCAGGGGTTGCAGGGTCGAAGGCTCGATAAAAGCCTCCAGCTCGCCACCGCCGGCGGGAACGAAGCCATGGCGCAACAGCTGCAACTCCACCTGCCCGCCCATGCGCCGCAGTTGCGGCAGCCAGGCCTGCTGGAGGAAATCCACCGGCGGCGCCAGCGGGTTGTGGGTGCCGCCGCTGATGCTCACGCGGCTCGGCGCCGGGGCCTGCAACAGGGCTGGCAGCAGGGTCTGCAACACCAGGGTGCAGCTGCCGGCGGTGCCGATGGCGAAGCGGTAGTCGCCGCCGCGAATCGGCCCCGGCTCGAAGGTCAGCGCCCGGGAGCCCAGCTCGGCGCCCGAGACCCTGGCCGCGCAGACCTGCGCCGCCGCCAGCACCGCGGTCAGGTGCTGGCGCAGCAGCCCCGGGCGAGCGCGCCGGGCCCGTATGTTGTGGATACGCAGGGTCTTGCCGGTGAGCATCGACAGGCTCAGGGCACTGCGCAGGACCTGGCCGCCGCCGATGGCGCCGTCCAGTTCGATGACATCCTGTTTCATTACATTCCTCAGGCATAACGCCGGACGCTGTCTCGCAAGTAGGCGTCCAGCAAAGCATTGTCTTGATGGGTGCGCGCCAGCTTGGGCACCGGGCGTTCCAGTTCGGCGGCGATAAAGGCGTGCAACGCCGGGCGCCTGGGCCCGTAAGCGGCCTCGTCGGCGCTGCGCTTCAAGGCCAGCAACTCATCCACCTCGTCCAGCAGTGGCCGATGCTCGACGGTGCTCAGCAGGTCGGCGAAGGTCATCGGCGGGCGGCCGCGCCCCTGATCGATCCAGCGCACCGCCAGCAACGGCCGGAGCACGTAGAAGTACTTCTTGAACCGCACGCTGTCGCCTTGCAGGTAACCGCGAAAGTTCTTCCTGGCCATCGACAGGTAGTGATGACGGGCCGCCGGCGGGCTGTAGAAGGCCTCCGCCAGCTCGCGCAGGCGCGCGGTTGCCGCCGGCTCGCTGCGATACACCAGGGGCGAATCCAGCCACTCCAGCAGGGTCGGGTTGGATTTGCGCAGCAACCCGAGGGTCTTGCGCAGTTCCCAGCCGCTGATGTCCAGTTCGTCGTCCAGCGGCCGTTCGATCACGTCCCGCCCGGCGTCCACCTGGATGAACCACTCGGGCTTTTCCACATAGACGAAACGCACATCGTAATCACTGTCGGTGGAGGCAAAGCCCCAGGCCCGACTGCCCGATTCGCAGGCATACAGCACCCGCACATTGCGCTCGCGCTCGATCCGCGCCAGCTCATCCAGTACCCGTTCGCGCATGGCGCTGCTCAGCGGGTGACGTTCATGAAGTTCCATGGTTCCTTGTCCTGTTCAATCGACGATCGCCAGCCGCTTCTCGCGCTGGCCTGATCGTCCTCTTCGTTCACAACAGGCGCTTGAGCGATCCCCGAGGCACGTCGCCGGCCTCCTCCATCGCCTGTAACCGCTGCGCCAGTGCTTCTCGCAGCGGCTTGGGGGTTACCGGGTCGAACATCGCGTAGCGGCTATCGCACCAGCGGGCCAGGGCCTCGCGCCAATAAGCGGCTTCGCTGCCCGCCTGGTCCAGGCGATGCAGCAGGTATTGCAACTGGCGCCAGCCTGGCTTGAGCCCCAGCAAGGCCCAGCGCCGCGCCTTGGGCAGGTCATGCCAATGCTGGTCCAGACGCTGCTCCAGAGCCTCCTCGAACGCCGCCCAGGGCTGCTCGCGCAGCAGGCCGAGGGCGCAGTCGAAGACCTTGTCCGACGGATCGTCCAGGGCCGCCAGCTGCTGGGCCAGGCCACGCTCGCCGAGGGTTCGCAAGGCCAGCAGGCGCACGGTCAGCGCCTTGGAGGCCAGGGCCTGTTGCAGCATGGCGTCGGCCTGTGGCTCCCGCAGTTCCTTGGCCAGCCCCAGCAGGCCCAGCCACTCGCGCTTGTTGCCCGGAGCCGGCTGCTGCAACCGGGCCAGCAGCACTTGCCGCGGGTCCAGCCCATGGCGCGGCGCGGCCCAATGGGCCAGGCAACGCAAGGCCCCCGAAGGGTCGAGCAGAGCCTGCGCCAGGTACCCGCGACAATCGGCCAAGCGTGACAACAGCAGCCGCAAGGCCTTGACCCGCACACTGGCGCCACAGCTGCGCATCACCTCTTCCAGCAAAGGCAGCGCCTGCTCGTCGGGCAGTTCGGCGCAGGCATCCACCGCCATCTGCCGCACGCTGACCTCGGCGTGGCGCAACGCCATGGCCAGCAGCGCCGGCCGGTCCTCAACGCCCTTGAGCAACAGCTCGAAGACAAAGCGCGCGGCCTTGCCCCGGCAATCGCCAAAGGCCCCTTGCACTTCGTCGCGCACCTGGGCCAGTTGCAACACCGCAGTGGCCCGCTCCAGGGTCGCGCCGTGGTCGGCCCGCTGCTTGCTGGCAAGGGCCAGCAACGGTGCCAGGGTCTGCAACAGCAGCCCGGCGTGCTCCGGCGCCCAATACGCCTCGACTGCCGCGGCCGCTTCCTGGCGAACCTGGGGCACCCAATCGTTGAGGCGTTCCAGCAGCGCCGCCAAGGCCTCGGCCGATGGCCGCGCGGACAATCCGCGCACCGCCGCCTGGCGCACGAACCCGTTGCCGAAGCGGCTCAGTTCCAGCCAGGCGCTGTGCCTGTCCAGGGTGTCCATCACCTCCCGCACGCGGCGGGCTTCGTAGTCGTTCAGCTGGTAATGCCAGCTGGACGGCACCTGTACCACTGCTTCCCTGTCGTGCATTTCTCTACCCCTTGACGCACACCACCTGACGCAGGGTGTGCAGCACTTCCACCAGCTCGCGCTGGGCGTGCATGACTTGGTCGATGTCCTTGTAGGCCATCGGGATTTCATCGATCACCGCGGTGTCCTTGCGGCACTCCACATGGGCGGTGGCGCGGATCTGGTCGGCCAGGGTGAAGGTGTTCTTGGCCTTGGTGCGGCTCATGGTGCGCCCGGCACCGTGGCTGCAGGAGCAGAACGCCTCCTCGTTACCCAGCCCGCGAACGATGAAGCTCTTGGCGCCCATCGATCCGGGGATGATCCCCAGCTCGCCCTTCTGCGCCGACACCGCGCCCTTGCGGGTCACCAGCACCTCTTCACCGAAGTGGCGCTCCTTCTGCACGTAGTTGTGGTGGCAGTTCACCGCCTCCAGCGCCACCTCGAAAGGCTTGCGGATCACCTGGCGGGTGGCCTGGATCACCAGTTGCATCATCAATTCACGGTTATGCCGGGCAAAGTCCTGGGCCCAGGCCACGGCCTCGACGTAATCGTCGAAGTGCCGGCTGCCTTCCTCGAAGTAGGCCAGGTCGCGGTCCGGCAGGTTGGCGATGTGCTGGCGCATGTCCGCCTGGGCCAGGTGGATGAACAGGTTGCCGATGGCGTTACCCACGCCACGGGAACCGCTGTGGAGCATGAACCAGACCCGGTTGGCTTCATCCAGGCAGACCTCGATGAAGTGGTTGCCGCCGCCGAGGGTACCCAGGTGCTGGCGGTTGTTGCTGTTGGCCAGCGCCGGGTACTTGTCGGTGATCGCCTTGAAGCGTGGCTGCAAGGCCGCCCAGGCATGGTCGGCCTGGCGCGGCACGTCGCCCCATGCACCCTTGTCGCGACCGCTGCGCGGCGAAGTACGACCGTGGGGCACCGCCTGCTCGATGGCGCTGCGCAAACCGTGCAGGTTATCCGGCAGGTCGGCAGCGGTCAGCGAGGTGCGGGCGGCAATCATGCCGCAGCCGATATCCACCCCGACTGCCGCCGGGATGATCGCGCCCACGGTGGGGATCACACTGCCGATGGTCGAGCCCTTGCCCAGGTGCACATCCGGCATTACCGCCAGGTGCTTGAAGATGAACGGCATCTTCGCGGTGTTCATCAGCTGCTGGCGGGCTTCGTTTTCCACCGGCACGCCCTCGGTCCACATCTTGATCGGCTTGCCGTTGGCGACGTCCAGCAGTTGGTAGGTCTTGTGTTCCATGTTCCTGACTCTTTTTTCTGTGGTCGAAAATCCGACCTTGTTCGGTGGCCGGTGGTCCGGCATAAACGGCGACCAGTAAAGGTGAAACATGCAGCGCGCTCTGCCACTGAGCTAGCCCCTTGCGGTTGGCGGGAATCGAACCCGCGACCACGCTGCCCTGTAGTTCCACCGGCATTCGCCGGGTCAATCGGTGCAGGCCAGGCCTGCGGGCAGCGACAAGAGAACAGGCACATCGCTCTACCGACTGAGCTACAGCCTTGCGGCTGGCGGGACTCGAACCCGCGACACCTTGTAGTACCTGTGGCATTCGCTGCCATCCCGCTCGGGCGGGAGAAAAACCTGCGACGACAAGGGTCGATGAAACCGTGCACTCGTGTTCTGACCGTTGAACTACGGCGCCTTTCCAGGCACCGGCGGGACTCGAACCCGCATCACGAATCTGGGATGTAGTTCCATCAGCATTCGTCGCTGAAACTGCAAAAAAGGTGGCACGACAAAAGAAGTGACTGATAGCCGGAATCGAACCGGCATAACCATGATGTACAGCCACTGGCATTCGTGCCTTCACAGGCCCTGACTAAATCTGCTGGGACATCTTTGGATGTAGTCACAGCGGCATTCGGGGCCAATGAACAAAAAATCTTCGGCGTGCGCCGGGTGAGCGGCGCACGGTTTATCTCATGTCTTGCCGATCAGGGCGCCATCGCCTCGATCGCCTCGACCCAGTGCTGCGCACCGTAGTTGCCCGCGGTGAACTGCTGGATCACATCGAACACCGCGTCACTGAAGCCGCCGACGTTGAGGATGTCCTCGCGGTCCGGCGCCTGGGTGGTGGCCCCGGGCTGCATATCGATGCACACCAGCCGCGCCTGCGGGTTGATGGCCTTGATCCGCTCCCACTGGCGCAGGGTTTCAGTCGCCCCATGGCGCCGCGCATCGATCCACGACTCGTTGTCCGAGACCAGGATCAGGGTGTCCACCTTGCACTTGGCGTTGGCCAGTTGTGCCAGGGGCGCCGAGCAGTTGGTCCCGCCACCGCCGATGGCCGCCAGTTTCTGCGCGTTGCTCATCACGCTGTCCCGCGGGTTGAGGCGGATATCCACCACCCCGACCTCGAACGGCATGACCCGCGCCGCCGGCTGCTTGCGCAACACCGCTGCCGCCACCAGCGCCGCCACATCGATGCAACGCACCGCCGTGGTGGCGCCCTGGCGATAACCGGTGACCGGGCTGTGCATCGACCCCGAGACATCCGGGCACACCACCACCGCGCCTTGCAGCGCCGGCACGTTGGCCAGCGACAGCTCCAGGGCATCCTGCAACGCCTCGCGCACCGGCTGCGGTACCTCGTCCCCGGCCATGCGGTAGGCCGCCAGTAACTGGTACGGGTAGACCCGGGCCTTGGCCACTTCGGCGGCATCCGCCAGCCGCACCGCCACATACTCGGTGCAACCCGGCACCTGGAACGCGCCATGGCGGGCCAAGGTGTTGAGGTTCATGCGCAGCCCCTGCCAGCCCATATTGTGCGCCTGTTCGGCCCATTGCTCGCGGCTCAGGGTTTCGTTGCCGAGCAACTGGAACGGCACCTGCGGCACCGCCGTGGTCGCCCCGCTGCGAAACGCCAGCAAGGCGCGGGTCAGCTCGGGCAGCGCCTGCGCATCCACCGGCTTGCCGATCAACCAGGCGAAGAAGGCTGCGCGCCAGGCCTCGCTTGGCTTGGGGTGAACCATCTTGACCACGTCCGCCAGCGACGGCTGGTTACCCACCGAGGCCTGCAACAGCTGGCGTTCGCTGGCGCTGTTCAACCAGTTCTGCACCAGGCGCTTGGGCTGCGACCCCAGGGATCTGCGCCCGGTCGCCCCGCTGCGCAGGATCTGCACGAAGTTGCGCAGCATCTTGCCGTTGTCCACCACCTGGGCAAACAGCTCCGGCACCAGGGCCGAGCGTTGCGCGGTCAGCGCCGCCAGCAGCAAGGCCGGCATGTCTTTCATATGACCCTGCTGCCGAGCGTAACGCGCGGCCTGGGCGACGAAACGGCTGTCGACTTCGCTCACCAGCTGCAGCACCGCGTCCAGCTGACCTTCAGGCGAGGTGTAGAAGGTCGAGTTCAGGCAACCGGTCACCGCCAGTTGGGCCAGGCGGTGCTTGGCGTTGTAGGCATAGGCCGGGGCCTGGGCAGCGTTCCGGGTGTTGCTCGCCGGCGCTTTTGCCTGTTGGGTGTTGAACAGCTGGAAGTTGGCCATCTTGGCGTCTCGCTTGGTTGTCTTGTTCGTTGCCAGAGGTATTGCAGCCGCTGTGCCAGTTTTATTTTTTCCTCCGAATTATTTTTTAACTTATTGATTTATAACGATTTTATTTTTAAATACTTTTTCCTTTGCGAGTCTTCGAGACAAAGCTGTTGATAATTTTATATCTTTGTTTATCGCTTTTTATCTTCAGGTATAAACATGTCGGGCAAGCCCACGGTCGCCATAGGTTTTGTCGGTTCCACCCTCGATCGCGTCGGCAAGGGCGCCAACCGCTGGAGCCACTGGCGCCCCAGTGTCGGCCTGTGCCAGCAGCAGGACGTGCTGATTAATCGCCTGGAACTGATCCACGGTGTCGACGCCCGGGACGTTAGCCTGGCCGAGCGGGTGGCCAACGACATTCGCCAGGTGTCGCCCGAAACCGAGGTGCGCCTGCACCCCATGGGCCTGAAGAACCCCTGGGATTTCGAAGAGGTGTACGGCGCCCTGCACGACTTCACCAGCGCCTACCCGTTCGACACCGAGCGCGAGGACTACCTGGTGCACATCACCACCGGGACCCACGTGGCGCAGATCTGCTGGTTCCTGCTGACCGAGGCGCGCTACCTGCCGGCGCGGCTGATCCAGACCTCCCCGGCGCGGCGCCGCGACCCGGAGCAGCACGCCACCGGCACCCATGCCCTGATCGACCTCGACCTGTCGCGCTACGACCGCATCGCCTCGCGCTTCGCCGGCAAGCGCCTGGAGGGCCTGGCCTTCCTCAAGTCCGGGATCGCCACCCGCAATGCCGCGTTCAACCGCTCCATCGAACAGATCGAACGTGTCGCTGTGCGCTCCAGGGCGCCGATGCTGCTGATCGGCCCCACCGGTGCCGGCAAGTCGTTCCTGGCCCGGCGCATCTATGAGCTCAAGCGCGGCCGGCATCAGGTCCAGGGACGCTTTGTCGAGGTCAACTGCGCCACCTTGCGCGGCGACGGCGCCATGTCGGCGCTGTTCGGGCATATCAAGGGCGCCTTCACCGGCGCCCAGAACGCCCGCGACGGCCTGCTGCGGGCGGCGGATGGCGGCATGCTGTTTCTCGACGAGATCGGCGAACTGGGGCTCGACGAACAGGCGATGCTGCTCAAGGCCATCGAGGAAAAACGCTTCTTCCCCATGGGCTCGGACAAGGAAGTGGACAGCGACTTCCTGATCATCGCCGGCACCCACCGCGACCTGCGCGGCCGGGTCGCCCAGGGCCTGTTCCGCGAGGACCTGTATGCGCGGATCAACCTCTGGACCTTCAACCTGCCGGGGCTGGCCGGGCGGCGCGAGGACATCGAGCCGAACATCGATTTCGAACTGGAACGCCACGCCCGGGAACAAGGGCGCCTGGTGCGCTTCAACCTCGAGGCGCGGCGGCGCTACCTGGCGTTTGCCAGCTCCAGCGAGGCGGCGTGGCTGGGCAACTTCCGCGAACTGTCGGCGTCCATCACCCGCATGGCCACCCTGGCCGACAGCGGGCGCATCGACGAAGCCCAGGCCGAGGAAGAAATCGAGCGGCTCCGTTATGCCTGGGGCTTGAGCCAGGCGCAGGATCCGTTGGCCACCCTGCTGGGCGACACAGCCGAACTCGACCTGTTCGACCGCCTGCAACTACAGGCGGTGCTCGAAGTCTGTTGCCAGGCCGACAGCCTGTCCGATGCCGGACGCAAGCTGTTTGGCGTGTCCCGCCAGACCAAGGCCCAGCCCAATGATGCCGACCGCCTGCGCAAGTACCTGGCGCGCTTCGGCCTGGAGTGGAAGCAGATAGTTGCACCAGCGGACTAAGAAGGGTTGCCTGCGAGCACTGCGCGCTCGATCGCAGCCTGCGGCAGCGGCTACACAAGCCCACGGCCCCGCCCGCCAACGGCACAGATCGCTTCCCCGGTAGCCACTGGCGAAGCCTGCGATCGGGCGCGCAGCGCTCGCAAAAGCGCCCCACACACCTGCCCTGCCCTCAGCCACCCGGCACCGCGAACACCGCGTTGGCCCTGGCCACCACCCGCTCGCCGACCTGCAGGGTGACGGTGGCAAAGGCCATCTGCCGGCCGCGTTTGGAGTGTTCCAGGCGCACGTCGATCCACTCGCCGACCTGCACCGCACCGAGGTAGTCCAGGTGCATGCTGGCGGTGATCAGCGGCAGCGGTGGGTCACTGGCAAAGGCCATGGCGTAGCCCATGCCGATATCGGCCAGGGTGGCGAGGATGCCGCCGTGCACGGTGCCACGCCCGTTGGCGTGACGGCTGTCGGCGCGCAGGCCGATCTCCAGTTGCAGGCCACTGCCACGGCAATACACCGGGCCGATCAGCTCCAGCAACGGGCTGCTGCGGGACAAGGGGGCATAACCTTCGGGTAACTCGGGCGTGCTCATGGCGGGTCTCCGTTGCCGATGGTGATGACCGGGGTGCGGGTCATCGGTCCCCGAGGTGTACCCCGAAGCAGCACCCGCGCCCAGCCGTATCCATCCGGCAAATCCCTGGCGATAAGCCGCGGCGACACCACATCCTCGCCCCTCATGAGGCAATCGACGATAAGATACGCAGCCGTCCCGCCAGCCCCGGGCACGATCATTTATTTCAAGGAGCGACCATGCACCCTCAGGACGACACCCCCACCCCGCTGCGCAGCCTCGCCGTGCTGCTGCTCAGCACCCTGCTGGCCGCCTGTTCCCCCAGCGATCGTTCGTCCTCGGTGGCGGTCGGCGGTGCCCAGGGCAAGGCCGGTGCGCAACTGGCCTACGAACACGAGCTGAGCCTGTCGCTACCCTCGGCGCAGATCGCACCGCGCCTGGCCGCCACCCGCGAAGCCTGCGAAAACGCCAAATTCGGCGCCTGCAATATCCTGCGCCTGCAACAAGGCCAGTATCACGCCCAGGTGATCCTGCGCATCGTGCCCGACGGCGTCGAACCGATAGTCGCGCTGGCCGCCCAGGGCGCCGAAATCGGCGAACGCATCACCAGCGCCGAAGACCTGGCCGACGCCGTGGCCGACGTGCAGCGCCAGCAGGAACGGTTCAAGGCCCAGCAGCAACGCCTCGACCAGCTGGCGGCGCGCAAGGACATCACCGTCAGCGACCTGATCGCCCTGAGCAAGGAACAGGCGAGCATCGAGAACGACCTGCAAGCCCTGGCCCAGGCCGCCGCCGGGCACCAGCGCCGGCTCGACACCAACCGCCTGACCCTGAACTTCGTGCCCACCGACAGCAGCCAGCGCGGTTCGAAATTGCAACGGGCCTTCGACAACCTGCTGGACAACCTCGCCTACGGCACCGCCGAAGCCCTGGAGAAAGGCAGCTACGTGCTGCCGTTCCTGATCCTGGCCTTCCCGCTGGTGATGATCTGGGTCTGGCTGTGGCGCCGGTTCGTGCGCCGCCGTTGAATCGCAGCACTCTGCAAAACCCGAGAAGCCCGGCCTGATGTGCCGGGCTTTTTCATGGGCACGATCAGCCTCGCCTCACCAGCATCCCCTGCCCACCGCCAAGCCCCGCTAAACAAGGCCTGGCGAGCACTGACGAAGAAAACTGCACGAACGTACCTGAAACTGGCACGTTTTTCCCATGCACCTGCAGCTTGCGAATCGACCCACCAGAAGAGCCGCATCGACGGTGCCTACCCGCACCAATAGCAATCATCGGACGCTATCCGCGTCCCTATAAAGTGCAGACGGCGAGCCAAAAGCTCGTTGAGCTGAGACTGGCGATAAGGAAGTCTCATGTGCGATGTGCAGTCATGTTCACCGGCGTTTTCCGCTATTGGCTCCACCGTTTCGCCCCTGGTTCCGCCTCGTCCGGCAGCCCTGCCCGGACCGGCCCTCGCGCCCTGCGCGTCATCAACGGTCGACCTTGCGCACGCTACCCGGCGCTGCCTGGGCCAGCGTCTGGTAATGCCCCCTACTCCAGTCGACAGGACAACTTCCAGACTGGCGATCGCGACCGTTTTAACGCCGACCCTGTCCCGCTACCGATATCCAAGCCAGTCTTCCCGGGTACTGTCCACTGTATCCCGACACACGCATTCGCCCCCTGCCCGGTCTCGCCACTGTTCAAGTAGCGTCGACGGAAGAATCCTCGACAAGACCGGCCGTCGACTGTTTCTAAACTACTAAGCAGCCACTTTACTTTGCACTCGATGACATTTCACCGAGCGAAAGTCGTGTTCCCATCGTTGCGTATTCGACAATAAACAAACGCTCCAAGGCGCGTTAAAAGTGGATGGTCAAAGCATTGTCAGACAATAAGGCAATTCAACATCAACGCATCGGCCACTTGATAATGAGCAGAGCACCATTTACAGACACTCAATGTACGTACCGGTTAATTATTTATACCTCAACAGGCTAATAAGACGTCCGCCACCGCCCAGTTCCAGGGCGGGCTGGCGAGCGCGCCATAGAGACTCAAGATGCCCACGAAGCAGGCCACTAAAGGCTGCAGAAGCGCTACACAGAGCCCAGAGAACAACAAGATCAAGGACCTCCAGACAATGACCAACTAGTCACTGTTTATTTGCACCAAATCAATTCGCCAGACACTTTTTAGTGCGTTGGCCACGCTATTGATCATCCCTGTTTCCGGCTGAAAATCGGATAACCCAGGGCAGGCTGGCTCGCCCCCATAAAATATTAAAGGTCAACTTTTCGAAGTACCGAATCTATATTGTCGCGCCAGTTTTTCTCGCAAATTTATATAAATGCGACATGCACTACGGGCCGTCGCCAATTGCATAACAAGCGACACAATCTGGCATAGCGGTTGCTATATGTAACGAGTACGAGACAGGTGCACTACAAACACCGGCTCATCCCATAACAATGTTCCAGGGAGTGGCAATGAACAATCTAAGCCGAAGGCGTTAAGCCACTCGTTTGCACAAGGCCGTTCAACTGGATAGTTCAACTATCGGCTTTTGCTCACCCTTGAAAAAGTTAAACCCGTCTTTCGAATATTCCAGCCAATGTTCGAACGGTGCCTTATTGCCCTTCATCCAACCGAGGGAGCTTTAATGAACGATGCGGTAAAGAACAGAACCCTGCCGAGGCCCTTGGGCGATGAAGCCGTCGTCCAGGTTGCGCGGGGCCGTCCTTATAAGGGCAATGCATCGAAACCCGGAGGCCTGAGCAAGCGTCAGGTGCTGTTGCTGGTGACGGTCTCGGCCCTGCTCCATGGTGGCGCCTGGTGGTTCTTCCAGCAGACCCGCGCCGCGCCACTGGAA
>NZ_JACMZT010000058.1:0-34227 GCF_017349615.1 Pseudomonas sp. GW531-T4 | reverse complement strand
CTGGATGCTGATGAGATAAACAACTTTCCTCAGCCTCTTAAGAGAAGACTGATTGTTTCGCACTGGATCATGGGCGGACTGCTGGCGAGCCTGGGCCTGGAGTACATAGCGATGACGATAATAAGGGGCTAGTCCGCACTATCCACGATGCAGCCTGGCTCGCTGCCTGGAGCCTGAGGGCAGGCGAGTGACCTACCCTCACACCACTCTCAGCGTTGCGCCAACCAGTAATCGTGCAGCCCACGCGCCGCCTGTTCGACGCTGGCGACTGTCTGGCGATGTTGAACCAGATCCAGGTCGGCCGGCAGTTCGAAGTTGTCCTGTTCGGCGCAGGTGATGATGGCTTGCAGCTGGGCGGCCTGGGCGGCGGGCAGTTCGGGCCAGTTGCTTACGGCCATGGCGCGGATGTAGCCGAAGCACCATTCTTCCGCCAGCGTCAGCGGCTGGTCCTGATGCTCGGTCTGTTCGAAGCGCGGCTGAAAGCTCGCCGAGTCGCTCGCCAGTGCCGTGGCGAGGGCATTCAGGTGGCGCACGCTCAGCTCGATGAAGCGCTTGCACTCCTCGGGGTCCTGCCAGTCCGGGTTCTGCCCGCCCCAGATGGCCGGGAACCATTCGGCGATGTCCACCTGGGCCGGGCCGGACACCAGGGCGGTGCAAAAACCGTCGAGCTCGGCCAGGTTGAGCACGGAATGGTCGTCCCCGTACTTGAGCAGGGTGTCTTCGATGAATTCGAACTCGGCGGGGCTGAGCGGCTGGTTGTGCATGGATGGCTTCCTTGGAAAAACGTGCGCCCCAGGGGCTGCGCGGAAAAAAGACGCGGAGGATGGCGCGTTCCGCGGCTTTTATCCAGCGCCGATCATCGTCGCGGAGCGAGTTGTCATGGCGGCGACGCGCTCTCGGCCGGTCCAGCGACCGGGTCTGTTAACCGACTCGGCCGCTGTTTTGCTCAGGGTTGCTTCGCCGCGCCGACCTGGTCATCCAGGGCCTTGAGCAGGGCATGGGCGACCTTCACCCGTTCGGCGTTGGGGTAGTTCTTGTTCGCCAGCAGCACCAGGCCGATGTCCTTGCCGGGCACGAACAGCACATAGGCGCCGAAGCCGTTGGTGGAGCCGGTCTTGTTCAGCAGGGTATTGGCCCGCGGCGCCTGGGGCGGGGTGAACCAGCGGGTCGGGTGCGGTTCGAAGGCCATCTGCGACGAGTTGCCGGCCAGCAGGGCGTCGAGGCTGAGCGGGTAGGGGTAGAGTTCCCAGCCCAGGCCCTGGGTCATGCCCTCGACCTGGTAGTAGCCGGTGTGGGTGATGGCGATTGCCTGCGGCCAGGGCTGCGGCAGCGACTCGGGCTTGAGGTTGGCCTGGACGAAGCGCAGCAGGTCGGCGGCAGTGGTCTTCACCCCGTAGGCCTCGGCATCCAGGGCGCCGGGGCCGAGCCGCACCGGCTTGCCGTCCTTGCCGTAGCCCTGGGAGTAATTGCCCATCTGCGACTTCGGCACCTGGATATAGCTGTGCGACAGGCCCAGTTGCGGGAACAGCTTCTGCTCCATCAATTGTTCGAAGGGCTGCCCCAGGCTTTGCGCGGCCAGGTAGCCGAACAGGCCGATGCTCGGGTTCGAGTACAGGCGCTGGGCGCCGGGGGCAAAGGCCGGTTTCCAGCCCTGGTAGTAGCCGAGCATCTTGTCCTGGCTGTCCCACTGCTCCGGGAACTGCAACGGCAGGCCGCCGGCGCTGTAGGTGCCCAGTTGCAACAGGCTGATGTGCTCGAAAGGGCTGCCGTTCAATGCCGGCAGGTAGCGGCTGGCCGGGTCGTCCAGGGACAGTTTGCCGCTGGCCTGGGCATAGGCCCCCAGGGTTGCGGTGAAGAGCTTGCTCACCGAACCGACCTCGAACAGCGTGTCGGCGTCGACGGCTTTCTGCTCCTCTTTGGAGGCCAGGCCGTAGTTAAAGTAATGGGGCTGGCCCTTGAGGGTGATGGCCACCGCCATGCCGGCGATGTCCTGTTGTTGCATCAACGGGCGGATCGCCGCGTCGACCAGGGGCTTGAGCGCGCTGTCCGGCTGGCTGGCGGCCAGGCAGGCGCTGGCGCCGGAGAGCAGCAGGGAAACGGCGAAAAATCCGGATAGGGCAAGGTTTTTGTTGTGCATGATGGGCTGACATTCCATGATTTTGCAGGGTGATGGCCGCTACACTCCGAGCGGCTTTTGCCAGTGCCTGCCCTTGCAGTCAGGGGGCGGGGCGCTGCGAGCCGGCTCAATGTAGGCGGCCGGCGAAGGATCGGCAAACGACGATATTTCGCAGGAGCCATTAGAGAAACTAGGGAGTGGTCATGATCCGACCCCATCTGCCGCTGAATGCCCTGCGGGCCTTCGAGGCCTCGGCGCGGCATTTGAGTTTTACCCGCGCGGCCATCGAGCTGTGCGTGACCCAGGCGGCGGTCAGTCATCAGGTGAAAAGCCTCGAGGCCCAGCTCAACGTCACCCTGTTCAAGCGCCTGCCCCGCGGGCTGATGCTGACCAGCGAGGGCGAAACCCTGCTGCCGGTGCTGTGCGAGTGTTTCGACCGCATCGCCGAAACCCTCGGCCGCTTCGAAGGCGGGCACTACCGCGAAATGCTCAGCGTCGGCGCGGTCGGTACCTTTGCCGTCGGCTGGTTGCTGCCGCGCCTGGAGGACTTCCAGGCCCGCCACCCGTTTATCGACCTGCGCCTGTCGACCCACAACAACCGGGTCGACGTCGCGGCCGAAGGCCTGGACTACGCCATCCGTTTCGGCAGCGGTGCCTGGCATGGCACCGATGCCGTCCAGTTGCTGGAGGCGCCGCTGTCAGTGCTCTGCGTGCCGGAACTGGCGCGACAGCTGCGCAGCCCCGCCGACCTGCTCGGCCAGACCCTGCTGCGCTCCTACCGCACCGACGAATGGCCGGAATGGTTCAGCGCCGCCGGCCTGCCGGCCAGCACCCTGCCTGCGCGCAGCATCGTCTTCGACTCGTCCCTGGGCATGATGGAAGCCGCGCAGCAGGGCATAGGCGTGGCCCTGGCGCCGCCGTTGATGTTCGCCCGGCAGTTGCACGCCGGCAGCATCGTCCAGCCGTTCGCGGTGGGCATCACCACCGGCAGTTATTGGCTGACCCGCTTGCAGTCACGGGCGCAGAGCCCGGCGATGCTGGCGTTCAAGGAATGGTTGTTGGGGACCGTGCAGGAAGGTTGAGTGGCTTTAGTCAACGTTAGGTTGAATATTCAACGTCGTGTTGATATTTTCGCTCGATTCTTTTTCCGCGAAACCGCCATGAACAGCCCCGACAGCCATTTATCCCCTGAGAGTGCCGCCGAACGCCATCTGGTGTTCAAGGTGCTGCACAGCACCCTGAACATGCTCGGTAGCGTGGTGGGCCGGCACACCGAAATCGTCCTGCACGACCTGAGCCGGCCCGAATCCTCCATCGTCGCCATTGCCAATGGTCATGTCACCGGTCGCCGGGTCGGCAGCCCGGTGCTGGCCGGGCCGCGCGAGGACCTGGGGTTTATCGCCGTGCGCCGGGCCATGGAGGATCGCTCCGGCAGCGAGCCGGTGCTGGTGGAGAATTACCCGACCACCGCGCCCGACGGTCGCCCGTTGCGCAGCTCGACGGTGGTGTATCGCGACAGCAGCGGCCAGCCCTTCGCCACCCTGTGCACCAACGCCGACCTCAGCGGCATCGCCGCCGCCCATGCCTGCCTCGGCGAGTTGCTGGGCCTGGGTGCAGCCCCCGAACCACGCCACGACGAGCCCCAGGACATGGAGCAGTTGATGGCACAAATCATTCAGCAAGCCTGCCCCGGCGGCCGGGCCTTGATGAAGAAAATCCAGAAGCTCGAAGCCGTGCGCCAGATGCAGGACCGCGGGCTGTTCATCGTCAAGGGCGGTATCGAGAAGGCCGCCGCGGCCCTCGGCGTCACTCGCTACACCATCTACAACTACCTGGAGCAGATCCGGGCCACAGACCACGCCAGTCAACAGGAATGAAGCCGATGCAGCTCGATATCTTTCAGGTGGATGCCTTTTCCTCCACGCCTTTTGGCGGCAACCCGGCCGCGGTCTGCCCGCTGGACGCCTGGCTGCCCGACGCCACGCTGCAACGGATCGCCGAGGAGAACAACCTCTCGGAAACCGCCTACTTCGTGCGCAACGGCGAGCTGTTCGAATTGCGCTGGTTCACCCCGTCCGTGGAAGTCGACCTCTGTGGCCACGCCACCCTGGCGGCGGCCTGGGTGCTCTTCGAACAGCTGAACGAACCCAGCGAACTGCTGCGTTTCAGCACCCGCAGCGGCGAGTTGCGCGTGCGCCGTGACGGCGAGCGCCTGTCCATGGACTTCCCGGCCAGGCAGCCGGCGGCCGTGGAGATTCCACCCAGCCTGCTGCACGCCCTCGGCCTGCCGCGCGCAGAAGCCCTGTACCGCACCGACGACTATTTGCTGGTGGTCGAGGACGAAGCGATCATCGCCGGCCTCAAGCCCGACTTCGCTGCCCTGGCCCAGTTCGATGTGCGCGGCATCGCTGTCACCGCGCCGGGCACGCAGTTCGATTTCGTCTCCCGCTGGTTCGGCCCGAGCGTCGGGGTCAACGAAGACCCGGTCACCGGCTCGGCCCACACCTCCCTGGCGCCGTACTGGGCCCGGCGCCTGGGCAAAACCCGCCTGAGCGCGGAGCAGGGCGGGGCGCGCAAGGGCCAGCTGTGGTGCGAAGTGCTGGATAACGGGCGGGTGCTGATCAGCGGCCAGGGCGCGCTGTATCTGAAGGGCACGATCTTTATCTGAAGACCTGGCGTTTGCTCCGCCAGGAGCATCAGTGATCGACTCGGGTCGTGCCTGGGGCCCTCAGGATCGATCACTGCCGGGTGGACGATACCTCTGTCAGATAGCCCATGTAGCCCTGGGCGAAGTCCAGGTAGGCCCGCACGATGGCCGACGGGTGACGATGGGACGGGTAGAGCAGATTGATTTGCTGCTCCGGCAAGGGATGGCCGGGCAGCAGCGCCAGCAGCCGGCCTTCGCGGATGGCACGTGCCGCGAGGAAGGGCGGCAGCTCGGTCACCAGGTCACCGGCCAGCGCGCGGCTGCGCAGGTGCGCATAGTCGTTGGTGGCGAGCATGGCCCTGGGCCTGAAGGCCACGTCTCCCAACTGCCAGGTCCCCGGGCTGCCCTGGCTCCAGACACCGCAGGGGTAGGCGTTCAGCGCCTCGACGCTGCTGGGTGGGCCCAGCCGCTCGATCAACCCGGGACTGGCCACCAGCAGGTGGCGATAGCTCAGCAGGCGGCGGGCAACCATGGTCTCGTGGGTAATCGCACCGACCCGCAGCGCCACATCCACACCGTCTTCGATCAGGTCGATGCGCCGTTCCGTGGTATGCACACTGACCTCGACCTGCGGATAGCGGCGCTGGAATGCCGACAGCACATCCCACCAGGGTTCGAACGAGGGCGGCAACGACAGCCGCAAACGGCCCTTCAACAGCGCCTGATCGCTGATCACCGCCTGTTCGCCCTCGACCAATGCCTCGATGCCGCGGCTGGCGTGTTCGTACAGGCGTGCCCCCGAGTCGGTGAGCTTGGTGCCCCGTACCGAGCGTTCGAGCAGTTGTACCTTCAGCTGTTGTTCGAGTTCGCGAATACGCCGGCTCAAGGTCGGCAGGGGAATCTCCAGGCGTTCGGCGGCGGCGGAAAGGCTGCCGGTCTGCGCCACGCTGACAAACATCCGGACGGCGTTGAAGTCCATGATTGCTCCTCTCATTGGTGAGAGGAAGCCTATCTTTTGCGTGGATTATCTTCCAGTTTCGATTGATGGATAGTGAAGCCACTTGCCCAGGCGGCAATGGCTTCAACCCACAACGTACTTGAGGAACTCCACCATGAAAGCTTATGTGATCGAACAGACCGGCGGCCCGGAAGTCCTGCAACTGCGGGATATCCCATCCCCCGCGCCGACGGCCGACGAAGTGCTGATCCGCGTCCGCGCCTTTGGCCTCAACCGCGCCGAAACCTATCTGCGTGCTGGCAAGATGGGCGCCATCAGCGCACCTCGGGTGCCGGGTATCGAGGCGGTAGGCGAAGTCATCCAGGACCCCTCGGGCCAGTTGCGCACTGGCCAGCGGGTGGTCACGGCCATGGGTGGCATGCAGTTCACCCGTAACGGCAGCTACGCCGAGCAGGTGACGGTGCTGCGCAACAATGTGATCGCGCTGGACGACACTTCGCTGTCCTGGGAACAGCTGGCCACGCTGCCCGAGGCGTACCTCACGGTATGGGGCGCACTGGACAAGAGCCTGGGCATCCAGAAGGGCCAGACCTTGCTGGTACGCGGCGGTACTTCATCGGTTGGCCTGGCCGCCATCACCTATGCCAAGGCTCGCGGATTGAAGGTCATCGCGACCACCCGCAACCCTGAAAACAGCCAGCGCCTCTACCAGGCAGGGGCCGATGCAGTGGTGGTCGACAACGGCGACATTGCCCCGCGTATTCGCGAAATCGCACCCGATGGGGTCGATGCCGCCCTGGAAATCGTAGGCGCGCCCACCCTGCGGGACACCCTCAAGACCCTGCGCCCCTTCGGCGCGGTGAGCGTGATCGGACTGCTCGGCGGTGCCCCCACCCTGGAACAATTCCACCTGATGCAGGACCTGCCCGCAGGCGTGCGGCTGAACTTCTTCCCGAGCGGCTTGTTCGGGACGCCGGCCTTGCCCCTGCAGGACACGCCACTGCCTTGGCTGGCCAAGGAACTCGCCGCCAAGCGCATACCGTCGATCCATACCCGAACCTTCGCCTTTGACGAAGTCCGCGAGGCGCACCGCTTGATGGAAAGCGATCGCGCACTGGGCAAGCTCGTCGTGGTGCTTTGATCTCAAGGAGAACAGCATGCGTATCCCATTGATCACACTGATGCTCGGCAGCCTGTTGCTGCCCCTGACGGCCCAGGCCGCCAAGCCGGGCGCCGAGGCGGGGGTGACCGCGGCGGTCACCCAGCAACTCAAACGTTATGAAACGGCGCTGAACACCTCCGACCTCGATCAGGTCATGACCCTGTATGCCGACGATGCGGTGTTCATGCCGCAGAACAGCCCGCCGGCCGTAGGCCGTGACGCGGTACACGCGGCGTATCGGCAGGTCTTCGACCTGATCAGGCTCGACGTGCGTTTCACCATCGATGAGATCCAACCGCTGTCACGGGACTGGGCGTTCGCCCGGACCCGTTCCAACGGAACGGTCAAGTTGCTGAAGGGCGATCAGCCTGCCAGCGCCGAAGGCAATCAGGAGGTTTTCCTGTTGCATCGAGAAAGCGATGGCCAATGGCGTTTTGCACGCTACATCTTCTCGACCACCCAGCCACGCCAGTAGATGAAGGAAGCAGAGGCGCGACGCTGTCTTGGGACCTGCCACGAGTGGATCACAGTTTTCAAGCGCGCCTCTTTTTTACAGGTCACCCGGCAGGCTAAAGGCGCTGAGTTTCTCCATCAGTGCTCCGGCCGCTGCCAGTTGTTTGCGTTCCTTATCCGTCAGGCAGGTGTTCACTGCGCTGTCCAGCCATTGATCACGTTGATCCCGGCTGGCCTGCAACACCAGCCGGCCTTTTTCGGACAGCTCTAGCCAGGTGCGGCGACGATCGCCGGTGTCCTGGGTGCGGGTAATCAGTTCACGGGCTTCCAGGTCCCGCAGCAGCGAGGCGAGGTTGGAGGAGCGCATGTTTTCCTCTTCGGCGATTTTCGAGGGCGTGGCCATGCCGTCCATCCGCTCGATTGCACTCATCACCAGCATCTGCGACCAGGTCTCGGGAGTGTTCTGCGCCTCCTGGCGCAGGCGTTTGCCCAGGCGGGTCAACTGTCCGCGAAACAACGAAATATCCATGCCGTCATACCTATGAAAAAATAGCTATGTAATTATAGCTAAATGCAGTTCGCGACGATGCCCATTCCGAGCGTCGGACCGGGAACATCACGAGGGGGGATTACGATGGCTAACGATCATCCGAGATTCGCGCGGATTCTTCTCACCAACGATGACGGCATAGACGCACCAGGGCTCAAGATTCTCGAACGCATCGCGGGCCAACTGGCGCGTGAGGTCTGGGTTGTGGCGCCGTTGCTCGATCAAAGCGGCACCTCTCATTCGCTGAGCCTTCACACACCTCTGCGGCTGAGTTGCCATGGCCAAAGACGCTTTGCGGTCACCGGGACGCCGGGCGATTGCGTGGCAATGGCGTTGGGGCATCTGCTCAATCACGACCGGCCCGACCTGATTCTGTCCGGGGTCAACCGAGGCGCGAACCTGGGGGTGGAAACGGTATTTTCGGGGACGGTCGGCGGCGCCATGACGGGGTTGCTGTTTGGCGTTCCTGCCATCGCCTTGAGCCAGGCCTTTACCGACAGAAGTGCGGTGCCTTGGGATAACGCGCTCAATCATGGGCCGCAAGCCATCACGCAACTGATGGACATGAACTGGCCCGAGGATGTTTGCTTGAACGTCAACTTTCCCGACTGCGCGCCGGATGCCGTGCTTCCATTGAAACTGACGCGTCAAGGCTCGGGGCGCTTGAACGGCGTTTCCGTGCGTACGGAAAACGATCCTCGCGGGCTTGAATATCACTGGCTGAAGCTGGACAGGCACACGCAAGCCGATGAGCCAGGCACTGAGACGGCGGAGCTTCTCGCCGGGCATATCACCGTGACACCGCTGCAATTCGAGCGGACTCACGACAAGGCACTCCTCTCATTTGAACAACAGAATCGAGGCTCGCTGGTTAGGTAGCGCGGCTTTTTCAGACGGGGGGATGGCCTTCAAACAGCTTCGGGCAAGGTCGACCGCAGACTATTTGGGCGAGTGATGATGTCGAGGGACGGCCTGATGATTCAGGCTTGTCATTACCGGGCGGGATTGGAGGCAGAGCTGCTCCAATCCCGTCCTTTCCATTACTGACCAGCCACCTGTTTACTGTCCACCAACGCCGGAGTCCGCGGCGGGATCAGGCGTTTGCTGCCGGTGGACTCGTAGGCTGCCGCCAGGCGCAGCAGGTTCGAGTCGTCGTAGGCGCGGCCTGCGAAGGTCAGGCCGATGGGCATGCCGATGTCCGGCATGACGCCCATCGGCACGGTGACCGTGGGCACGCCCAGGTGGCGGATGGCGAGGTTGCCGTTGGCCACCCAGACGCCGTTGCTCCAGGCGATATCCGCCGACGCGGGGTCGACATCGGCATTCGCCGGGCCGACGTCGGCCACGGTGGGGAAGATCACCGCATCGAGCCCCAGCGTGTCCATCCAGTCTTCCAGATCGATCTTCCGGGTTCGCTCCAGGCCGCGCAGGCCGTCGGGCACGGTAGGGATCTGATCCCAGGGGGTGATGCCGCGCTCGGCCATCTTCACGTACTCGTCCATGCCGGCGGCCAGGTCGCCTTCGCGGTTGGGCAGGGTGCCGGGGTCGTGAGGGAAAATCAGCGGGCCGTCGACGTCCACCAGGCGGTTGAGTTGCGGGTCGCCGTTGGCCCGCAGGAAGTCATCGAAGGCCCAGGCGGTCAGGTCCCACAACTCGTGATGCAGGAACTCCTTGGACACCAGGCCGCGGTTGAACACCGTCGGCGCGCCGGGGCGGTCGCCCTCGCAATTGGACACCAGGGGGAAATCCACTTCGAGCACTTCGGCGCCGGCGGCTTCCAGCGCCTGGCGCGCCTGCTGCCAGAGGCCGATCACCGAAGGGCGGGTGTGGATGCGTTGCCCGGTCGGGCCACCGATCCCCGGTGCTTCGCTGGTGCCTGCCTCGGGGTCGGCGTTGATGTACATGCGCGGCACACCGAAGCGTTTGCCGGCCAGGGCGCTGCCGGTGGCGGCCAGTTCCCGATAGGACGCCGGGCGCACCGAGGCCACGCTGGGAATCGGCACCCAGGGTTGCAGGCGCCACAGATCGCCGCGGGTGTCCGGGTCTTCGGCGACCACCACGTCGAGCACTTCGAGCAGGTCGGCCATGGTCCGGGCATAGGGCACCACCACGTCCATGGTCGGGGTCAGCGGCCAGTTGCCGCGCACCGAGATCACCCCGCGCGAAGGGGTGTAGGCACACAAACCATTGTTCGAGGCCGGGCCGCGGCCGCTCGACCAGGTTTCTTCCGCCAGGCCGAAGGCGGCGAAGCTGGCGGCGGTGGCGGTACCCGCGCCGTTCGACGAACCCGAGGCGAAGGGCGCGGTGAGGTAGTCGGCGTTGTACGGGCTTTCCGCGCGGCCATAGACCCCGCGTTGCATGCCGCCGTTGGCCATCGGCGGCATATTGGTCTTGCCCAGGCAGATCGCTCCGGCGGCGCGCAGCCGTTCGATGGTGAAGGCATCGCGATAGGCGATCAGCTTGGCGAAGGCAGGGCTGCCGGAGGCCGCGGTGAGGCCCTTGACCAGGTAGCTGTCCTTGGCCGTGTAGGGAATGCCATCGAGCGGACCCAGGGTTTCGCCCCTGGCCCGGCGGGCATCGGAGGCCTGGGCTTCCTTGAGGGCGTCGGGGTTGCGCACCACCACCGCGTTGAGGGCGGTGGGGGTGTCGGGGCCGTCGTAGGCATCGATCCTGGCCAGATAGGCCTGGACCAGTTCGACCGCCGTGGTCTGGCCAGATTCGAGCGCGGCGCGCAGTTGGGCAATGGAAACCTCGGTGACTTCGATCATGCTGTTACCGCCGGCTGCTGATGGGTGATGTGGTGAAGGTTGCCATCACACTGGCGCTGGGGGTTGGGCGGCTTGGGCACATCGCTTATCTCACAATGGGTGTTCATATCGGTTCTCGTTGCGCGGCACGACGCGACTGGGGCTGGGCTACAACCTGAACGGGGTATTTTGCACCAAGTTGCCGGCGGGGGAATCGCTAAACGCTTCGCCGTCGTTGTTGGCTGTTGATCGGTGTCTGGCGCCCGTCGTGTAGGGGCCCCCAGGCATCGGCGGTTTTTACCTCAGTCAGGCCCCAAAAAGTAAGTAGCTGTTTTAAAAACAAATTTATGCATTTGTGGCTTCACAGACGACGAAAAAGTTGATAAATTTCCGCGCGTTCTTGCAGAGGTCCTCCCACGGGCCTTGCAGCGAGAGCAGGCAATAGCAGAGATAGGGGCGTCGCCAAGCGGTAAGGCAGCAGGTTTTGATCCTGCCATGCGTTGGTTCGAATCCAGCCGCCCCTGCCATCTCTTACCCATCCAGGTACCCCTCAGCCGCCAGGCATGAGGCGAGTCCTCCCGAAACACTCCATCCTTCTGTTTTTATCAAACGCTCCCGTAATGCCCCGGAATCCGTGTGGATGCTCAAGCGGCCCGTTTTCCTGTGCCCGGATCACTCCATCGACTCGCCCTTGCCCGACTGCTGGCGAAAGCGCTGCGGGATGGCCTCGGAGAAGGGGTAATGGACAAAGTAGGGGCGGGCTTCGTCGATGACCCGTTGGAACGAAGGCCGCTGTATCAGCCGCTCGAAATAGGCGCTCAGGTGGCGATGGTCGTCGGCAAAGGCCACCAGCGTACTGGCATAGAACAACGCCGGGGCGGCGGCGCAGTCGGCCAGGCTGAAATCCGGGCTGGCCACCCAGGTCCTTGAGGCCAGGCGCCGTTCGAGCATGGCATATGCGCTCAGCAGGGCCGCGCGTTCCCGGCTCAGGTCGCCGTTGGTGCCATACAAGCGATCGGCGACTATCCGCTGCATCGGCCCCTGGACATGGCAATCGAAAAAACGGTCCCACAGCCGGACCTCCAGCGCACTCTCCCAATCCTCGGGAATCAACGGCTGCCGGCCCCTATAAAACCGATCCAGATACTCGATGATCACGCTCGATTCCGGCACATCGCGCTGCCGGGCGTGATCGCGGATGACCGGGAACTTGCCCAGCGGCCACAGGCTTTGCAGCTCGGCCCGGTCGGCGTCGTTGGCGAGATCGATGATGCGCTTTTCAAAGGCGATGCCGTGTTCGTACAGGGCGATCAGCACCTTGTGGCAGAACGACGACAGCGGATGGAAATACAGGGTCAGCGGCATTTTCCGGTTCCTCGGTGAAGTGTGGGGCGCACGACGTGCCAGCAGGGCAACCCACACAGTATCGGCCTGCCTGAATGGCAACGCGCTGGCAGGCGACGAGCCGGGCTACAACCCCCCGGAATATTTCACCGCCGCCGCGGCCCGCGACGGCACGTTGAGGATGCGCAGCAGCGAAGACACATGGATGCGCACGGTGAAGGGCGAGATCTCCAGTTCGCGGGCGATTTCCTTGTTGGTCTTGCCCTGGGCGATCAGGCGCAGCACCTCGAGCTGGCGCGTGGTCAGGGTGGCGCCGGTGCCCAGGGGCAGCAGGCCGGAAGGGGCGAACTTGACCAGCACCTCGCCTTCGCGAATGGCCAGGACGGCCTGGCCGATCTCGTCCGGGGCGATGTTCTTGCCGATAAAACCGTCGACGCCGGCGGCCATGACCTCGCCGATCAGCGCCTGGTCATCGACCATCGACACCACGATCAGGGTGGTGCGCGGCAGTTGCTTGCGCAGTTCGGCCAACTGGCTGACGCAGGTCAGGCCCGGAAAACGCAGGTCGAGGATCAGCGTGTCCAGCTCGTCGCCGGCCTGGGTCAGGGCGAGTACGGTGTCCAGGTCGCCGGCCTGTTCGATCCGCGCGTCCGGCAGCAGTCGCTGGACCGTGCGCAACATGCCCTCGCGAAACAGCGGGTGATCGTCGGCTATGATAATCCGGCATGCCATGGGGTGACTCTCCTTGGGTCGAGCTTTCCTTGAGGCTGCTACTTTAGCAGCGGGTCAGGCAACTGCCCGTGATTCGTGCTGGGTACGACGACTGCCGGACAAGGATGTTCCCCATGAAATTCGAAAAAAACACCGAGCTCGACCAGGCCAACCTGCGCACCATCGTGGGCAGCTGCGCCTTGGCCTATATCAGCGTGCTGGGTTTCCTGCCCGGGCAGCGGCTCGATACCTACCTGCCGATCGTGATCTATATCGTCCTGTTCCTGCTGCTGTCGATTGTCTTGCGCCAGGCCATCGTGCGCTGGCCCGGGCATTATCCGGCGCGGCGGGTCCTGGGCATGGTCTATGACTACACCGGGACTTCGTTCGGCCTGGTGGTCGGCGGGGAAGCGGCGCTGCCGCTGTACGCGGTGATGGTCTGGGTCAACCTGGGCAACGGCATGCGCTTTGGTTCGCGTTACCTGGCGATTGCCACGGTCCTGGCGTTGGTGGCACTGCTGGCCATCTATCGCCTGACGCCGCTGTGGCAGGCGCAACCCTTCATGGTGCTGATGCTGTTGATCACCAGCACGGTGATCCCGATCTACGCCCATATCTTGCTGGAACGCACGCGCAAGGCGTCGGAGGAGGCGATTGCCGCCAACCTGGAAAAGTCGCGTTTTCTCGCCCAGGCCAGCCACGACCTGCGCCAGCCGATCCATTCCATCGGCCTGTTCACCGCCTGCCTGCGCGAGGCGCGCCTGGGCGACGAGGAGCGGCGCCTGGTGGACAACATCGACCGTTCGCTGCTCAACGTCTCGCAGCTGTTCCGCTCGATCCTCGACCTCTACACCCTGGACAACGGACGGGTGCAACCGAGTTACCAGGCCCTGCACCTGGGCGAATTCCTTGCCGACCAGCTGCGGCAGAACGCCGAAGCCGCGCGCTGGGCCGGGGTCGAGATGCGCCTGCGCCCTTGTTCGCACTGGGTCCGGGCAGACCCGGCGCTGCTCGCCACCATGGTCCAGAACGTGCTGTCCAACTGCTTCAAGTACGCGGCGCGGCGACCGGTGCTGATCGGCGTGCGCAAGCGCGGCGCGGGGCTGGCCATCGTCATCTATGACCGGGGCCGGGGGATTGCCGAGGAGCATCTGCCGAACCTGTTCGAGGAGTTCTACCGGGTGCGCGAGCAACGGGACAAGGACGTCGAAGGCGTGGGCCTGGGCCTGTCCATCGTCAAGCGCCTGGGGCAGTTGATGGGGCTCGAGGTGGCGATCCGTTCGCGGCTTGGCCACGGCACCGCGGTGAGCCTGTACGGGTTGCCCCTGGCGCCACCGCAGTTGCAGGCGGCGAGCCTCGACGAGGCGCGTCAGGCGGGGCTGTTGACTGGCTTGAAAGTGTGCCTGGTGGAGGATGATCGCAATGTGCTGCTGGCCACCTCGGCCTTGCTCGAGCGCTGGGGCTGTGTGGTCCAGGCCGAGCTTTCCGGTAAGGATCTGGTCAGCGACTGCGACATCATCGTCGCCGACTATGACCTGGGCAACCACGCCACGGGCATCGAGTGCATCGACAGCCTGCGCCGGCAGCGCGGCTGGGCGGTGCCGGCGCTGATCCTCACCGGGCATGAAGTCGAGAAGATCCAGGCCGCGTTGCACGACCGCAATATCGCCATCCTGTCCAAGCCGGTGCGGCCGGCCGAACTGCGCGGCAGCTTGCGTGCTCTGCGCCAGCAGTCTGCGTCGGCATCGGTGGCGGGGGTCATGCCCGAGGCGTGATGGCGCGGCTCAGCGAGCCCCGGCCGCGTCCCTTGCCAGGACAAGGGCGCGGCCGCAGGCGCAGGGCTTATCGCTTGCAGAGGCAGTCTTGGGTCGCGGTGGTTTGCAGGTCAGCCGGCGTTGCTGCTTGCCAATGCCGATGTTCGGCCCAGGGCGACCAACTGAATGGTGCTGATCAACAAGTACTTCAGCGCCCAAGTGATGGCGTTTGCCGAATTGCTTCACTCCCCACACACCTCCCGCACACAGTCGCGCAGCCAGCGATGCGCCGGGTCGCTGTTCATTCGCGGGTGCCAGAGCATGGACACGGTGATTTCCGGCGTGGCTACCGGCAGGGCGAAGCTGTGCAGGCCGCTACGCAGGTTGTGGGTGTGGCGTTCGGGGACGGCGGCGATCAGGTCCGAGGCGCGGACCAGCGCCAGGGCGGCGGAGAAACCGCCAACGACGGTGGCGATATCACGCGCCAGGCCCACCGCCTGCAATGTGTCGTCCACCAGCCCGCGACCTGGGCCCTGGCGCGATACCAGCACATGCTCGCCGGCAGCGTAACGGGCGGCGCTGATCGGCCCGCGGCTCAGCGGATGGCCGTTGCGCACCACGCCAATAAAACGATCGCGGAACAGCGCGCGGGTGTGGATTTCCGGGCTGGCGTTGGCGTCTACCACGCCGGTGTCGAGGTCGACCGTGCCGTCGCGCAGGGCTGTGCTGTCCTTGCTGGTTTTCTGCAGGAAATGCAGGCGCACCCCAGGGGCTTCGGCGCGCAGGCGAGCGACCAGGGCCGGGCCGAAGTTTTCGACGAAACCGTCGCTGCTGCGCAGGGTGAAGGTGTGTACCAGGCGCTGCAGGTCGAGCCGTTCGACGGGGCGCAGCATGGCTTCGGCGTCCTGAACCAGGTGGCCGACCCGCTCGCGCAACTCCAGGGCACGCGGTGTCGGCACCAGGCCGCGGCCGGCGCGTACCAGCAGCGGGTCGCCGGTGGTTTCGCGCAGGCGCGCCAGGGCCCGGCTCATCGCCGACGGGCTCAGCCGCAGGCGTTGGGCGGCGCGCGCCACGCTGCCTTCGGCGAGCAGCACGTCAAGGGTGATCAGCAGATTGAGATCGGGTGTGGACATGGCGGCGGCCCCGTCTGGCGTAGAAGTGAGATGGCGTCAGATGCACGAATAACCTGCAAAGGCTGCGCCTTCCGCCATGTTAGACCGCGGGCTAGATTGGCGACAGCGCCGTTTCGCGCGGGTCAGAGAGGGAGTGCAACGTGAAGCCAGTCAATGCCGGAGCAGAACCGGAAGCGGTATCAGTCGGCTGGGCGCTGGCCAGCCTGTCGCTGTCGATGTTGCTGGCGTCGCTGGGCACCAGCATCGCCAACGTCGGCTTGCCGACCCTGGTGCAGGCGTTCGGGGCGAGCTTCCAGCAGGTGCAGTGGGTGGTCCTGGCCTACCTGCTGGCGATGACCGCGCTGATTGTCAGCGTCGGCCGGCTCGGCGATCTGTTGGGACGGCGGCGCCTGCTGCTGGTCGGGATCCTGCTGTTCACCCTTGCCTCCATACTCTGTGCCGTCGCCCCGACGCTGGGGATGCTGATCGGCGCCCGGGCGCTGCAGGGTGTCGGCGCGGCGATCATGATGGCGCTGACCCTGGCCCTGGTCGGCGCGACGGTCAGCAAGGCCCGCACCGGCAGCGCCATGGGCCTGCTGGGCACGATGTCGGCGATCGGCACCGTCCTCGGCCCGTCCCTGGGCGGGGTGTTGATCGCCGGGTTCGGCTGGCAGGCGCTGTTCCTGGTCTGTGTGCCGTTGGGCGGGCTGACCTGGGTGTTGGCTTATCGGTATCTGTCGGTTGGTACTCAGGCGCGGACCCTTGAACGAGGCGCTTTCGACCCCCTGGGCAGCTTGCTGCTGGCTCTCACGCTGCTGGCCTACGGGCTGGCCATGACCCTGGGCCGCGGCCATTTCGGCCTGCTCAACGCTGGGTTGCTGGCGATGGCGCTGGTGGCGGCTGGCCTGTTTGTCTGGGTGGAGGCGCGGGTGGCCGCGCCGCTGATACGCCTGGGGCTGTTTCGCGACGCGGCCTTGAGCGGCAGCCTGGCCATGAGCGCGCTGGTCTCGACGGTGATGATGGCGACGCTGGTGGTCGGGCCTTTTTACCTGGCCCACGGGCTCGGGTTGGAGGCGCTCGGGGTGGGTCTGGCGATGTCGCTTGGCCCCTGCGTCACCGCGCTGAGCGGCGTGCCGGCCGGACGTATCGCCGATCGTTTTGGCACGCGACCGATGATCCTCGCCGGCCTCGGCGCCATGATCCTTGGCTGTTTGATGCTGGCGTTGCTACCCGTGAACCTGGGCATTGGCGGCTACCTGGGGCCCATCGTTGTCATCACCCTGGGGTATGCGACGTTTCAGACTGCCAACAACACTGCGGTGATGAGTGAGGTGGGCGGGGAGCAGCGCGGCGTGATCTCCGGCCTGCTCAACCTGTCGCGCAACCTCGGGCTGATCACCGGTGCCTCGCTGATGGGCGCGGTGTTCGCCGCGGTGGCCGGCGACCTCAGCACGGCAAGCGCCGAGGCCGTCGCCAGTGGTATGGGCTTCACCTTCGCCCTGGCCGCGGGGCTGCTGGTCATGGCGTTGTCTATTGCGCTGGCCAGCCAGCTGCGTGGAGGGCGGACGGTGGATTCGACGGCTTAGCCAGGAGGCAGCATCAGCAAAAGCCTGACCACCGCAAACATCTTCTGTAGGAGCGAGGCTTGCCCGCGAAGACGGACTCCGGTTCGACGCAAGAGGTGGGTTGCATGTAATGGCCCTATCGCGGGCAAGCCTCGCTCCTACAGAGGCGAGGCGGGGAGAGGCCCGCGATTGCGCGGGACAATCGCGGGCTGTTCCTGGTCCGGCGGTTTTATTGGGCGCTCTCGACGTTCACCGCGTCGTTGTTGGCGCCTTTCCTGACGGTGCCGTTGGTGGTTGGGCAATTGGGCTTGTAGGTGCCGACAATGGTGTAGTTGCGCTCCAGATTGTCGTTCTGGCAGCGTTCGCGGCGGGCGTAACCCAGATTGATCGGGTCGTAGCGAGACTTGGGCTCACGCAGTGGATGAGGCGCCGCCAACCGCGGGATATCCATCCTCTGGAACACGCTGGCATGGACCTTGTCTCGTTCCACCGGTTTGCGGCGAATCAGCCCGGCTTCCTTGTAGGCGGAGCTGATCACGTATTTGGCATCATGGAATTCATCATGCAGCGGACCGCCGATGCACTCGGCTGGCCAGCTCGTGCTGTTGGCGAATATGCCGTCGCTCTCGAGGTTTTTCAGCATCCAGCGCAGGGGGATGGTTTCCAACCCCTGGCCGCCCTTGGCATAAGGGCTTTCACCGCACCTGGCGGTATCCGGGTCATTCAGGTAACCGCCCCCCACATCGGCATGCGCGCCGGCAAACCACACCTCTTCCAGTACCTGTGACTTCGATTGCTGCAGGCCGAAACGCAGCAGGCGGAACGACGCTCGTTGTTCATCCAGGGACATGGCGTGATAACCGCGCTCGGCATACAGCTCCAGGCGGTGTTCGTCGGGCTCTTCCTTGAGGTTGGTGCCCACTGCCGGCACGGTGTCGAATACCCCGATGACTTTGACCACGACCTTTTTTTCGTCTTTTTTAGCCGGGTCGTCTCCGTAGACCCGGATGCCGTTGGCGTCTTGATAGTTCTTCAGGCGCTTGCGCAGCGTGTCATCGAAGCCGGGTACACCATCGTTGCGTGACTTGTAGATGTCGTACATGTCTTCGACCACATCGTGCATATGGCCGGTCCAGCCCCACAGGAGGCTGTTGTCCCAGTAATCGGCCTTCAGGTTGCTGGGCAGGCCGGCGACTTCGATAAAACCGTTCAACGAACGTGCGGTGAAGGCTCCCCGGCTGAACCCGAAGATATAGATCTCGTCGCCGGGCCGGTAAGCCTCGATCAGAAAGCGGTAGGCCTGGCGGATATTCAGGCTGACCCCGCTGCCGAACAGGGCACCGAAGGGAGTGGTAATGCTGGTGGCCACGCCCTTGTCGTAATAGGGAATGACCCTGGCTCCGCTATTGGCCTGTTCGAGCGCCTGGTTGTACATGCGCCAGATATTGGTGTTGTCCTTTTTGGTGTTTTCGGTGCCATCGAGCAGCACCACCAGTTTTCTGGGGCCTTGGTCGCTATACAGGCACTTGTTGATTAGTTGCCAGCGTTTGCGGACTTTGCGATAGCCGTCTTCGATGCCCTCGGCGGCTTTGGCGTCGTAATCCTTACAGTCTGGTGTCTTTGCCGCCTGGGGGGATATTCGGGCTTTTGCCAGTAGCTTGTGGTCCAGGGTTTGTGTGGTTTGCAGGTTGATCGCGCTGTGCTGTGAGGTGGAACAGGCTGCCAGGAGGGCGAGGCTCAACAGAAGGGCTATGCGCATATCGAAGGTCTCCATGACCGGATACGGATGGCGTGGCAATGCAGCCGATCGAGGCCGATGAGCGCGCTCCGCTGGCTGCTCAAGTGAACCTAGCTGAAGGTAATCAAAATGCCATCAGTGGGTCGGGATCAGGTTCCCCAGAGCGACGCCAGCGCCCTGCTTGGGGCGGGCGGGCCAGGGGTCAACCCGCGCTTTCCCCCACCAGCAACGCACTGTAGGCCCGCAGCCGCTGCACGAACTCACTCACCGAACCCTGGGGCACATAGGCCTGCTTGAGGAAGAACGCGGCGTACTCGGCCATCCCCGGTTCGGCTGCCGACAGCAGCTGCGCATGCTCCTCCAGGGTGGTCGGCCAGCCGCGTTCCAGCTCGCCGCGCAGCAGGTTGGCCGAGCGTAGCGCCTTGCGCGCCGCGGCCCGTTGCAGGCGTTGTTGCTGTAAAGGTTCGCGGCTTTGTTCCAGCTGCTGCGCGTAGCCTTCCAGCACCTGGGGGAAGTCGCCATTCAGCGCCAGGGCGATGGTGCGGCTCGGGCGGAAGGGTTCGAAGCGCAGCCCCAGGTCATTGCCCCAGATGCAGCGGCACTGATGCTTGAGCCAGAAACCCCAGCGGTAGCGATTGTCGGGCGCCAGCACCTCGCTGAGCACGCCGATGTCGAAATCGATCTTCGACACCTCCGGGTGCCGCGCCTCCAGCGCTTGCCGAGTCTCCTCCAGCCGCTGGCGTTCCTCGGGGCTCGGCGCCCAGGCCAGGACCAGGGTCACATCCAGGTCGGAAGTGCCCGGCCGCGCATCGCCACGGGCCACGCTGCCGTACAGGTACAGGCCGTCGAGCAGCGCCGGAAAACGCCGCGAGAGCATTGCGCACAGCTCATCCACCAGAGGGCTGAACGCCGGTTGCAACGGCTGGTCGGGCAGGGACTGGATAAAACCTTCGGCGTCGACGCCTGGGTACTGCGACATGGTGATCTCGATGGGAGGATGGCGATGAAAGCAGCCCGGCCAGGCGGGCGGTTGGCAGACAGTCTGGCTGACTTCACGGATCGCGCAAGCCGGCGCGGTTCAGCGCCACGCCGTCACGGGTCGAGGCTCGCCAGATCGTTACCCAGTGGCGCCGGCGACTCGCCGCTGATCGCGCACAGCAGGGCGCTGATGGTTTGCCCCTCGACCGTGCCGCGTTCTTGCAGCAGGTCCGCCACCGCGCCGACCGCCGGCCAGTAGCGATGCACCAGGCAACTGGCGCGGGCCATGGCCCGGGATTCGGCGTCGAGCAGCTTGCGTGGCGGCAATAGGCTGATCAACTCGTGACCGCGGCTCAGGTCGCCACGGCCGCTGCCTTTTATCAGCTTGTCGGATCGGCCGTGGCGGTAGATCGCTTCGGCCACCGGGCCGGCAAAGCAATGCAGCAGGTCGCGCTCGATGGACTCGACCATCGACGGCAGGTATTCGGCGATCCCCGGGGCATCGAAGGCGGGGCGTGGGACCAGGTAATCGGCCTCCACCAACCCCTCTACATAGCGCGGGTTACCGCGCAGATCGAGCATCGGACCAGCGGCAGCTTCGGCCCTGGTACGCACGCTGACACGGGCGATCGGCTGACCGTTCCACCAAAAGGCCAAGGCGTGGCCGGCTTCGTGGATGGCCGTGCAACGCGGGCGCTGGTTCATGGTCTTCTCCCGTGCTGGGCAGGCTTGGGGCGTGACGAAAACGCGCCAGGCGCCGGAAAGCAGGCGACCCCGCAGGCGCTGTCCCTATCATTGGCTTCAACTGCGCAGGCCGGGTAAAAGCTTGTTCCTATCAACAAGCAATAGTCCGGCTATTAGCGATCCGCCACAGAGGGTCTAGCCTTAATTCAGCGCTGGCATGAGCCGGCCGGATGAGACCTGATCAAGAGATAACGAAGAACGAGTCAGAAGCGTACCGGGCTTACCGTGGGCCACCGTCCTGGCAACTTGCTTGCCGCTCTCCAGCAGCCTGTGGCCACAACCGTCAGTTGAGCGAACTGTGAGCCCTGCAACCTATGTCATTGCTTTCGCCTGTCGCTATTCAGCGCCCGCCCGGGCCGGATAGCTGGATGAATACGACCAAAGGTAGCTCCTCATGGCAAACGAATCGAAATGCCCGTTCAACCACGCCGCCGGCGGTGGTGTAACCAACCGCGACTGGTGGCCGAACCAACTGAACCTGAAGATCCTGCACCAGCACTCGTCCCTGTCCGACCCCATGGGCGAGGACTTCAACTACGCCGAAGCCTTCAAAAGCCTGGACTTCCAGGCCCTGAAACAAGACCTGCATGCGCTGATGACCGACTCCCAGGACTGGTGGCCCGCCGACTTCGGCCACTATGGGCCGCTGTTCATCCGCATGGCCTGGCACAGCGCCGGCACCTACCGCACCGGTGACGGGCGTGGCGGCGCCGGTTCCGGCCAGCAGCGTTTCGCACCGCTCAACAGCTGGCCGGACAACGTCAGCCTGGACAAGGCGCGGCGCCTGCTGTGGCCGATCAAGCAGAAGTACGGCCGCAACATTTCCTGGGCCGACCTGATCGTCCTCACCGGCAACGTCGCGCTGGAATCCATGGGCTTCAAGACCTTCGGTTTTTCCGGTGGTCGCCCGGACGCCTGGGAGCCGGATGAGGATGTCTACTGGGGCGCCGAAAGCACTTGGCTGGGGGGCGACACCCGCTATGGCAAGGGGCCGGGAGCCCCCGCCGCCGAGCCGGGGCGCAACCTGGAGAATCCGCTGGCCGCGGTGCAGATGGGCCTGATCTATGTGAACCCTGAAGGCCCCGAAGGCAACCCGGACCCGGTCGCGGCGGCGGTGGACATCCGCGAAACCTTCGCCCGCATGGCGATGAACGATGAAGAAACTGTCGCCCTGATTGCCGGCGGCCATGCCTTCGGCAAGACCCACGGTGCCGGGCCCGCCAGCAATGTCGGCCCTGAGCCCGAAGCCGCTGGCCTGGAGCTGCAGGGCCTGGGCTGGAAAAGCACCTTCGGCACCGGCAAGGGCGCCGATGCCATCACCAGCGGCCTGGAAGTGACCTGGACCACCACGCCCACCCGCTGGAGCAACAACTACCTGGAAAACCTGTTCGGCTTCGAGTGGGAACTGACCAAGAGCCCGGCGGGAGCGCACCAGTGGACGCCGAAAAACGGCGCGGGCGCCGGCACCATCCCCGATGCCCACGACCCGTCCAAGCGGCGCAGCCCGACTATGCTGACCACCGACCTGTCGCTGCGCTTCGACCCGGTCTACGAAAAGATCTCGCGGCGCTTCCTGGCCAACCCGGACCAGTTGGCCGATGCTTTCGCCCGCGCCTGGTACAAGCTGATCCACCGCGACATGGGCCCGCTCTCGCGCTACCTGGGCCCGGAAATGCCCAACGAGGAACTGCTGTGGCAAGACCCGGTCCCGGCAGTCGACCACCCCCTGGTCAACCACGGCGATGTCGCCACCCTCAAGAGCAAGCTGCTGGCCTCGGGCCTGTCGGTGTCCCAACTGGTGTCCACCGCCTGGGCGGCGGCCTCCAGTTTTCGTGGCTCCGACAAACGCGGCGGCGCCAATGGCGGGCGCCTGCGCCTGGCCCCGCAGAAGGACTGGCCAGCCAACCAGCCAACGCAACTGGCGACGGTGCTGCAAACCCTGGAAGACATTCAGCGCGACTTCAACAGCGCACAAACCGGCGGCAAGAAAATCTCCCTGGCCGACCTGATCGTGCTGGCCGGCAGCGCCGGCATCGAACTGGCGGCGAAAAATGCCGGGCTCAATATCAGCGTGCCGTTCACCCCGGGCCGCACGGATGCGAGCCAGGAACAGACGGACGTCCAGTCCTTCGCTCACCTCGAACCCATCGCCGATGGTTTCCGTAACTACCTCAAGGGCCACTACCGCGTACCCGCCGAGGCCCTGCTGGTGGACAAGGCGCAACTGCTGACCCTCACCGCACCGGAAATGACCGCGCTGATCGGCGGCCTGCGCGTGCTCGACATCAACGTCGGCCACACCCCCCACGGCGTCTTCACCCTGCGCCCGGGTGCGCTGACCAACGACTTCTTCGTCAACCTGCTGGACATGGGTGTGGAATGGAAACCGCTGTCCGACGCCCAGCAAGAGTTCGAAGCCCGCGACCGCAAGACCGGCCAAGTCAAATGGACCGGCACCCGCGTCGACCTGGTCTTCGGCTCCAACGCCCAACTACGGGCATTGGCCGAGGTCTACGCCAGCACGGATGCGCAGGAGCAGTTTGTGAAGGACTTTGTCGCGGCCTGGATCAAGGTGATGAATCTGGATCGGTTTGATTTGAGGTGAGGGCGGTTTCGAGGCCTGGAAGTGACAACCCCGACCTAAGTGTTCAGGTTGGGGCTTCAGGCTCGGAGTAGAAGCTGCATAAGCCATTCGGTGTGACTGAAGAACCATGACGCCTCCCATTGTGGAGGCGTTTTTTTGTCTGCCGACGGGGAAGGCACAGTGACTGTTCGCCAGATGGAGACTGCCTGGGCATTTCGAGAAGGGGGATGGCATATCCGCTTCTCCTTCGCGGGCATCGATAGCCTGCTCCTCCTCTGGCTGCTCAAGTGCATTCGAGATGATCAGGATCAAGTTCCCTTACTGCAATTTTGGATAATTCCTACACCCACTCCCTTGTCTCTTTGGCTATGGTGATGAGCCTGGTATTGGGACAGCTCATGTGACGGTCATACCCCGCGCAGAGTTGTTCGGGGGGACGAGGCAGAGGGTACTGAAGTCCGGCTTCGAGAGGGTGAAGGCAGTGTGCCATCTATCTGGTCCAAGGTTGACCCGTGCGAGTTTTTGCAAATAGGCTGCTGCCCTGACGAGTTGCCCGGGCAGGCCAATACGGCTGGATCATTGAGTCATCTCCAGATCCGATTCAGCTGTCAGTCCAGGTATCACAAGGTGTGGTTGAGGCTTGGCATCTGGATGCCTCAATACGTTGACCAAGGATGAGTCATATGCGTCAAAGGGATTTGAGATTCACCTTCTCCGTGCTGTCCGGCCGGATGGAGTTCGAGGTCGTAGAGTTCACCCTGGAAGAAGTCATTAGCGAGCCTTATCGGCTGACGCTCGAACTGGCCAGTGACCACCCCTCCATCGATTTTGCCCAGGTCCTCGATCAGCCGGCGTTGCTGACTATCTGGCAAGGCTCCACGGCTGTCCGCCATGTCCACGGTTTGGTCTCCAGCTTCACCCAGGGCAAAACCGGCTTTCGGCGTACCCGCTACCGCGTGGTGGTCGAGCCGCAGCTTGCCCGGCTTGGCCTGAGTTCCAATTGGCGCATCTTTCAGCAGAAAAGCGTGCCCGAAATACTCAAGTCGGTGTTGGCCGAACATGGCATCCTGGACTATCAGCAGAACACCCATACCGAGCACCTGCCTCGCGAATACTGTACCCAGGCGGGGGACACCGACCTTTACTGGTTCGACCGGCTTTCTACGGAAGAAGGTTTGTTCTACTACTTCAAATCCGACGCGACTTCTCACAGGCTGATCCAGAGCGACAAGCTCTACGTTCAGGAACGCATCCAGGGTGAGCCGGTGCTGTACAGCACGCAGCCGGCTGGAGACGCCGAACGGCCTGTGCTGTACGCGTTCAGCTACACGGAAAACGTCCGCACGGCCGAACAGACTCAGCGCGACTACACCTTCAAGCGTCCCGCGTTCAACCAGCAACAGCGCCTGGTCGGCGAGGACCTGGAACACCAGGCCCCACACTATGAACGCTACGACTATCCAGGACGCTACAAGGCCAGCGCAGCAGGTAAGCCCTTCACTGAAAACCGCCTGCGCGGTCACCGTCGAGATGCCCAGGTCGCAATGGTCGAAGGTGACGATCCGCGCCTGATTCCAGGCCTTTCCTTCCAACTGACCGGCCACCCCAGGGGAGACTTCAACCGCTGGTGGCGGTCAGTCCGAATCACCCATAGAGGCGTGCAGCACGCCAGCCAGCAAGAAGAGTCCGCCGACGCTGAAATGGGCGTGAGCTACGACTTCACCGCCGAGATCATTCCCGAACAGATGGAGTGGCGCCCGGTACCTCTGCCCAGGCCCCGTATCGACGGGCCGCAGATCGCCAGCGTGGTGGGGCCGGAAGGCGAGGAGATCCACACCGACGAGTTTGGCCGGGTAAAGGTTCAGTTCCCCTGGGACCGGGAAGGCAAGGACAACGAGTTCAGCTCCTGCTGGATCCGGGTCTCGCAGAACTGGGCCGGTGCTGACTGGGGCCATATGGCGATCCCGCGAATTGGCCAGGAAGTCATAGTCGACTACCTCGATGGCGACTGTGACCAACCGATCATCACGGGCCGCACTTACCGTGCGAGCAACATGCCACCGTACCAACTGCCGAATCACAAGATCCTCAGCACCATCAAGAGCAAGGAATACAAAGGCAGCCGCGCCAACGAACTGCGCATCGACGACACCACCAAAGAGATCAGTGCCGCGCTGATGAGCGATCACGGCAGTACCGCGCTGCACCTGGGGTATCTGACCCACCCACGCCCCGACGGTGGTGCGCCACGGGGTGAAGGCTTCGAGTTGCGTACCGACGAGCATGGTGCGTTGCGAGCGGCCAAGGGGCTGTTGCTCAGCACTGAAGAGCAGTTGAATGCCGGCGGTGGTCACCTTGACCGTGGAACGGTCATTCAAGTGCTGGAGGCAGCTCTGCAACTGGCCAAGGGCCTGGGTGACTATGCCGCCGATAATCAGGGCATCGATCACGACACCGATCCTCAGAAAACCCTCAGTGAAGCGGTTCGCGATCTGGGGCATGGCGCCAACGACGAGTCAGGCAAAACCAATGGTGGTAAACCTGCCATCGCCCTGAGCGGTCAGGCTGGTATTGCTGTGGCGTCTCCTAACAGCGTCACGTTGGCGGCTGGCGAGCATATCGACAGCGTGGCCCAGCAGAACCAGCAACTGACCTCGGGACAGAAGTTCGTGGTCAACGCTGGCACTGACCTCGGTTTGTTTGCGCAAAGTGGCGAGATGCGCCACATCACCCATCAGGGGCTGATGCTATTGCAGGCGCAGAAGAACAACATCCGCCTGGAGGCGGACCAGAGTGTGGAGGTCAGTGCAAGCAACCAGCATGTATTGGTCTCTGCCAAGGAACACATCACCCTGATGTGTGGTGGCGCTTACGTCACTCTCAAGGGCGGCAATATCGAGCTGGGCATGCCGGGCAACTTTACCGTCAAAGCTGCCAAACACAGCATGCTGGGGGGCGCGAGTCTCGATACCGAGCTGCCGAAGTTCAAGGTGGGGGATACCCAACGACGTTTCATGCTCAAGCAGATCGATGGCCAATCGGCGATGCCCAATGTGCCCTACAAAATCACCATGGCCAATGGTGAGGTTGTCGAAGGCACTACCGATGCAACGGGAGCTACCCAGTTATTGCAGAAAGATGCGATGAACATCGCCAGTGTGCGCATGTTGCTTTCAAAAGCTGGGGCATAAAGATCCAGAGCGGGTGGGCACAGCGGATTTGTAGCGGCCCCCAAATTCAGACAGCTGCCTGGTCAGAAGGATTACCAGGCAGAAGCAAGGAGAGCAGCAATGAATGATGCGGTTCGGATGAGAACAATCAGTTCAGGTAAGGCCATCACCCTGCCTGGCGGTGGTGACGTGCATCTGATTGCAACTCCGCCAAAACCTTGCGTGACCATCGTTGTGCATGGGGTCAACGATCTTGCCGGTTGCTATGAGCGTATCGAGCGTGGTCTATGCCAGGGGCTGAACGAACGCCTGGATATGCCGCAGACCCTGCCCAACGGCGCCACTAATCCGGGTTACCTGATATCGGCTGGATACAGCCTGCCGTCTGACGATGATGGTAAAGCGACTAACCCCGACGCGGTGTACTACCGGCGAAAGTTCAGTGCTTCCAGCGATGGTGGGGCCATCCGCAGTGTGGTCATCCCATTCTATTGGGGCTTTCGCGAGGAAGAAAAATACATTAACAAGACCGAGCCCCACGGTGAGTGGCTGGACCGCAACAATAACCGCCTGGATAAGACCGGCACCAAGGAGGGGGGGCAGTTCGCTAACGCCACCACCAATTTACCCGACATGTGGGGCGAGGGTTTTAACGGTTATCCGTTCGGTATCCTTCCCCTCAATTTTATTGGTGGCAACCTAACCCACCCGCTGTTTTCGGCCGCAGGCCGTCGTTACATGGTGCTGGCTTCCATGCGCTTGGCCATGTTGATCAAGATCATCCGCAAGCGTTATCCGAATGACACCATCAACATAGTCGGACATAGCCAGGGCACGATGCTCACCCTACTGGCCCATGCATTTCTCAAGGATGAAACGATAAAACCGGCCGATGGTGTGATCATGCTCAACTCGCCCTATAGCCTGTTCCAACCCTTCAACGAAAAGACCCAGAAATGGCTGGAGCAGCAAACAACAGCTGCCCGTATCGCCACCCTCAACGGCATCCTTCAGTTCATTGCGGGTACCCCGAACCCGGTTCCAGCACTGTCGAGTGTTGCGCTGAAAAACTGCCAGGGTTACGGCGCTATTGGCGGGCCTGGATGGACCGGCAGCACAGCATCTCAAGCCAATATCCGTGGAGAGTCCGTTTCATTTGACGAACGAGATAACCGAGGATGCACCTACCTTTACTTCACGCCTCAAGATCAGACTGTGGGTCTTGGCAACGTACAGGGAATTGGTTGGCAGGGTATCGGGGATGTCGTTGATGGGCAGCCTGCACGTACCGTGTTGCCGCAGCGCTTCTACCAGCGCATCTTTACCTTGCGCAAGCGCAATGGGCAGAAGGAAGAAATCGGCAAGCATGTGCCTCCCTATTCTTACTCTCTGCTGCTTGAAGGGGAAAAAACCTGGGAAGACACCGGTTTAGGAGGATTGGACCGGAGTGGGCGTGCCAGTTTCAAGCCGGGCACCAGTGTGATGTTGACTGCTCCTCTATTGCCTGTGCCGGCAAAGGCTGATTTCTCGGCCGACGGAACCATGACCGCGCCAGGGGAAGACTCAAGCAGTGGTGTTTATCAGATCATGGACAAGCTGGACCCCATCGATGCGGCTATTGGTCTGAGTAATGACAAGTCCCTCCGTATCAAGTCTGCCTGGCGTCCCAAGGATCCGAAGTACGCCCGTCAGGAGACGCTAGATGAACAAGTAGCTTTTAAACGTGGCCGTGATACTGCCAGCGTGCAGCAGGCTCGTGACGACATCAATGAGCCCGCTCAGCGCGCTCATGTTTTTTCCGCACGGTCGTTGGGCAATGGTCAGGTACTGATCACCCGCGGAGAGACGCCTTACGAAGCCCGGTTGCGCCTGCAAAGCGAGGAGTATCAAGAAGCCCAGTCCTTTCACTCGGGCATCCCGAACAACCCGGAGCACAGTCGGCAGATATTGGCTTATGACGTGGCCATCGGGGCGGGGGAGAGCGTCGACGATATGACGTTCTATGCGTATCTCTGTCGTGTGGCGGATTGGCGGTTGGATTGGGATAGGACCGATGGAGGGCTAAACAGTGAGAGTGACAATTTGGACGCAGACCTTCCAGGCGATGCAGTCGAAAAACTCTATCTTCAAGAAGAGGGTAAGAATCGCAATCTGATCGACTCCACAGTGACGTACCGCCAGAGTGGCACATTGCCGGATATTGTAGTTAAGGCCGAGATGCCCTCCTTAGTTGCCACTCAGACTTGGGGTGGAAAAAAACTGGGTAAATCCATCAGTTTCGGGGGGAAAGTCTGATGCGCCGCATGCTCCCGTATTTATCTATTACCGGCTTGCTGCTGACCAGTCATCTGGTTCAGGCAGCCCAATCCCAACTGACTGCTACCCGCTGCTTTGCCAACCCGGCCACGCCCGTGACTGCCTATACCTCGGCCAAGGAGGCTACCACTATGTCCGCTGATACTCGTTACCGCGCCCCAACTACCTCTCCTCGCCTGGAAACTCTGGACGTCCTCAGCGTCGGCATGAGCCTGGATGTATTTCGTCAGGGGCAGGCCTGGCAGACTTTGCAAGAGCAGAGCGCGAGACAGCCAGAAGCCCTGCACGTTGGCAGTATCCTGCCCATGGATCCGAAGAAGTATCCGATCACTGGTGATGATAAGGACATGGCTTGGGAAAAGCGTAAGTCGGATGCCCTGGAGCTAGGGTTAAGAGACTTTCCGGAGAAATGGCCGATTCCCACCATCACGGTGGTCCGTGGTTGGAACCCCGCTACACAAAACCTACGCTTTACACCTGAACGAACTCAGAAAATGCTTACCAGTATGGTGAACAGTTACCGTACGGAGGCGGGGTTACACTGGCACCGCATTCGCAATGTGCAGGACGGTATTGTTTGCAATGACACTCCTGAAGGTTTGATAGAGAACCTGTTCCAACTATTTGAACGTAACCCCGACCTTCCTGCTGTGCTGGTGTACAACGTCGAAGGCATCAACATGTTAGGGGCTCTATCGAGTAAGGATGTTCCATTGAAAACACTTGGTGCTGGCAGTGGTCCACGTCAACCCGGTAAATTAACTGACTCAATGGTTGCCTTGGTCGTCGGTCGCCCGGAGCGCGTTGAATGGCTGCGCTACTACGCCCAGTTCACCAAGACCAACAAGAATCCCATCGATCCCGAGTTCACTGGTTGGGGCTGGCGCAAACCCGCCGTGGAATTCCAGCCATCGGAGTTCATTCCCCAGCCCTGGACCCAACGCGCCTTCGAGCAATGGGATGCTTTACCAGTGCTGGCCAAAATCCACCGCCCGGTCACTGTATCGCTGCAACGCCCGGACACCGGCGAACGGTTGAAGCGCGAGGCTTTGACCACGCAACTGGCCAGTGGCTGGAAAAAAGCTACCGACACGCTCACTCCCAAACCTTCCCGACTGTTCTACGACGGTGGTTTGAACAGCGTGCCACTGGCCGAACTTTCGCCAGCGCTCAGCGTTGCCCACAGCTCTTTGGACCTGCTCGACTCGCGGGAGAGCTACGACCTCACCCAGCGCTTGGGAGACACCGGCTCTGCCTCACCCTTCGTAGGTATCGCCCTGGCCACCATGGCCAGCTACCTGAATGCCGATACCAGCGTGGTCATGCCGATGCGCCGTCAGGATCAGGCGACGATCATCAGTGTGACCTCACCGACACCGGGCAAGAAACCGGTCGGCAACCATCATTTTGGCGTGAAGCTGATGTCGCAGACCGCCAACAGTGATGAACCCGCCCCCCAAATACCACCGGAAGGTAAATCTGTTGAGGGATCTGCTCCCAAGCCGCCACTCGTGCAAACGGACTACGCCTTGGAGGAGTTCCTGGCGGACCTGAAGCCGAACAACAACTGGATGGATGAGCTGTAAAAGCCATGTAGACATCAGGACCTGTTGTGACAGAGGGCACTTGCCTCTCTGGGGCATCGCTCTTCACACCCGACATTTATCCTTCGATGGGCATAAAGCCTGTCGAGGGAGAAGTGCCTGGTAGCGCAACGGAAAAGGAACAGGCATGTACATCATTCGAGACGATCAGATCCTCGGGAGTAATGGCTGGTTTCCCCAAGACTTGCCATCGGCTGCCGAAGATCTCCTGCAGTTAGAGGACTCATGATGCGTGTGCATCAACTCATCATTGTTCTTGGCATCGTAGCCCTGATTGGGATAACCAGCTGTTCATTACTTCCTTCTCCTCGGGACCTTGCCATGGACAAGACCGGATGGATCACCCATTGCTTTGGTCGCTTCCTGATCGATTTACCGCCCCAAGCGGAAATCAGGGCGGGTTACTACCTATGGGGTGACGATATCGAGGTGCTCGACGATACGCCTGCGGCCTTGGCTGCCAGAATCAATCAGCGTGAGCAGGAGTTAAAAAGCCAGCAACATGATTCGAAGGGCAGCATGTTTCTCCGTCGTTTGGATTTTGGGGCGGGTGCGTCTGGATTGTTATCTTGGTCCTCGGAAGTCTCTTCCGAAATATATCTTCTAGATACCTACCTTGTTTCTCAGCCTGCATGGCGTGCTTATAAATGGACAGGAAAGGTGTCGGCAGATAGAGAGCTTCGTGCCATAGAAATTTCTACTACGCTAGCCCGCAACTTTCGCTCCCGTGAGCCCAATGAAATTCCCACTGAGTCTGGATTCTGTATCGATCGTGCCTATATCGCCGGAAGCAACTTTCAGACAGAGCGGTTCGATCTCGGAGTGACCTTCCCGGATTATCCCGGTGCTCATTTCGAGTTCACCTCCAGCACCGGCGCCGAAGAAGATCGCCTGTTGGATCGGGCAAGTGGTTTCCTGGCAGGTGCCGCCAGGATGGTGTTAGGGATCGAGACCCTGCGCAAAAGAGAACGTGGCGGCGCGGTTCCAGCCGACGAATACCTGTTGGCCAGTACCGACAAGGGGCAACGCATCTATACGTTCGCCTGGGAAGCCCAGGGCAAGGATGACTCGATCACCGAGCCAAACATCTCAGCCGCGCTTGGCGTACTCGAACGTAGTCCCGACAGCAGCAGCAAGCTGCCAGCGCCTCCATTCAAATCAGACAAAGAAGCGCTGGCGCTATGGGACACAGTCATCGACTCCATCCGCCTGCGCCCTGTGTCTTCTGCTACGCGTGGCGGTAATGCAGGAGGTTCCTGAATACTCATCCTTCGGTAGGCACAATGCCCGCTGAGGGAGAAGTGTCTGGTCATGCAACGGAAAGAAAGGAGCAGATATGGACATCATCCGACTCGGTGATTCCACCAGTCACGGCGGCACTGTGATTGAAGCGTTCAACCAAACCGACCTGAACGGCAAACCCATGGCCGGCGTCGGGCACAAGGTCACATGCCCTTTATGTAAAGGCGTGTTTCCTATTTCCGAGGGCAGCGCACTGCTGGATGTTGGCGGTATTCCGGTGGCGCTGCATGGAATGAAAACCGCCTGTGGGGCCAGCCTGATCGCCAGCGGTCCGAAAGGAGACGCTGAGAGTTAGTCAGGTACAGGGTGGTGTTTTTGTCTGCCCGAGGGGAGGGTGTAGTGACCGTTCGGTGGGTACAGATTGCTGACGTTTCGGGTGGCGTAAGTGGGGATCTACTGCTTGAGAGATGGACATAAACAGCGACGGTTTTAAGGTTGTTCGCCACCACTCAAAAACCTAGTCTGTCCCTGTCGCTGCAAAATCAGCGATCGGGCCTGAGAACCCGGTAAGATGCAGGCGCACAAGCGCCCGCCCACAATTGCTGGCGCATTTTTGTGCCCGCCAATTCGTGTTATGGCGGCTGTGCGTGGGAGACCTTCGGGTCTGCCGGGTTCCTGTATCTCCGGTTTCTCAGCCTGCGCACAGCTGCCACCCATTCGCCTGAGAACGAAGGTGACAGCTCTCATTTCTGATATGGGAGTTTCAACCATGTACGCCCGTAATCTGTCTGTATTTTGCTGCCTTTCGCTTCGCCTTCATCCGTTCAATAACACCCGCTTCCTGGCTGTCGCAGGAGGTGCTCTATGAACACGCCAACCCCCATCAAAACCCTGGGTTTCGTCACCTTCGGCCAATGCGCCGACCCCGAACAAACCCTGTTCCGCGTCAACGCCGACGTCCCCTTGCAGCAAGCATTGGAACAAGCCTCGACCCTGCTGTACTACGCCAAGAAACTTGCCCTGGACGCCGCCATGGAGGAACAGGGCGAGCGCTACGCCTGGGCTTCGCACTTTCTGGCGGAGATGGGGAAGGCGGTGATTGATGATGTTTGTTTGGGGTTGGAGAGTGGGGGAGGAGTGGTTAGTTGATTTTGATTTGAGGCTCTTTTGAAGGAACCAAGAAAAACGCCGCTTGTCGTGGGTGATGAGTGGCGTTTTATCGTATGGAGGGCTGCTTTCGGCTGTGGATTCAACCAGTCGATGCAACAGATTGGCTAAATCGTTCAGCGGGCGTTTCGTAGTTTAGGGTTTTCCTAGGGCGACTATTTAACTGACTTGCCACTTCATTGAGTGTGGCTTGCTAGATTGACTCCTCCTCCGGCGTCTCGGGAGACAATCCCAGTAACTCAATGATGCTATCCGCAAGCCCCGGGTCCACCTCGGTGACCCACTGAGTGACCAATGAGAGGTAGAGGTCATTGACGTCTTCGTCCGAGATGATCCACCGAATCTGGCTATTGTCGGTTGCGGCTTGAAATAGCTGTTCGGCATCCTCTTTAGTCAGCTGTTGGAGATATCTATTCAGGTTCGCAACTGCTGAGTGGGTGGTGATGAAACTTCCACTCTCCACCAAGTGCAGGATTGCAGCCTCGACCTCGTCACGCGGTACTGTAGGGACAGCCCCCTGTTGCGGTACAACATCTTCAATCTCAGGCGCAGGTACTTCGGGGATGAGCCTTTGGTCGTCGAGTACCACTTCCGGAGCTTCTGGAACCCTCTGGGCTTCGGCAAGTAGGGGATCTTCAACGTCGGGCTGACTCTGAAGATTCTTGTAGTAATCCACGACCTCGTTGATTGTTCTAAAAATAGTCAAACGGCCGCCATCCTTCGACTCAGTCCATTCGTCAGCGAGGTACGCGAGAGGACGGCTAGTTTTGTCCATTGTAAGTGGGGATGCGTAGTCGCCATCTTTCGAGATGATGAATAGATCACCGTCGGGAACGTGAGTTAACAGCGTCTCCCAGATGTATCGATCTCCAATGCTCTGCGCTTTTCCAGGAGGATTCCCTTTGTTCATTCGTACCAACGCCCTCTGGTACAGCTCATTATCTTCAGGGTGGCGGGAAGCTTTCTCAAATAACCGTGAGAGTTTCTGATCGACTTCCAACTCATTACGTAGCGCGAGGGATATCGCATTTGCTATTAGGAGTTTCTTAGCCTGCTCCGCGCTCTTGACCGCTTCATCGTACTGCTTGGCAGCTTCTGTTCCGCGCATATGGTGTGGTACGGCGGTAGGAAGCTGGGCCTTCTTGAAATCAGACATCGCGACCTGCAGCTTCGACTCTCGGTTGCGCTTGAGCTCATTCTCGACTTGCTTGGGCAGGTGAATAGTCATCTGGCCGGGCGCTGCAAGTTCGATGAGCTCATCAAGGATTTCGAGCTTGTCGTCTGAAAAAGAGTAAAAATTGAGGAAAATGTTGGTGTCGATGAACAAGTGTAACGCCGGCATCAGTGATAATCCTTCAAGAGTGATTTGGGAGCCTGACCAGATAATCGCTTATGTAAGATAGTTTACTTAGTGCTCTACAACCTTTGCTGTCATGCTCGCTTTGCAACTCACCTAAATATTCATACCTACCGCACGAACAATTAGCCGGCTTATTGACGTCGAAGGGGTATTGATATGAGTTGCCGCCTGCTTTGCGGACACTTCGAGTGATTGCTTCTTTTGG
>NZ_JACMZT010000057.1:0-34851 GCF_017349615.1 Pseudomonas sp. GW531-T4 | reverse complement strand
CTTTCTGGAGGTGTCCCCCTTGAAAACCTGGTACTCGGTGGTCGGCGTCCTGCTGATCACCACCCTCACCGTGCTGCTGGAAATCCCCAGCGACACCTGGCTGACCTCCGCCACCCTGAGCCTGGTCCTCGGCGCCACGGCGCTGGCCTATATGGCCCTGTCCTGCCTGCTGGCCAGCCGCTGGCGCTGGGTCGAGCGACTGTTCGGCGGCCTCGACCGGGTCTATGAAAGCCACAAGTGGCTGGGCATCTGGGCGCTGGTCTTCGCCAGCTATCACCTGGTGTTCAAGGCCAACCTGGATCTCTGGCAAAGCGTGCCGATCATCGAGCTGTCCAAGTACTGGACGCGCATGGTGCGGCAGCTGAGCTACGTCGCCCTCGGCCTGATCGTGCTGCTGGCGCTGAACCGCAACATTCCCTACGGCCAGTGGCGCTGGTGGCACAAGCTGTCCGGGCCGCTGTTCGCGATCGTCATCCTGCACTGGCTGAGCTTCAAGTCGCCGATCGCCCTGGACAACCCCTCGGGCATCTGGCTCACCGCACTCTGCGGCCTGGGCCTGCTTGGCGCCCTGTACAAGCTGCTGCTGTATCCGTTGCTGGCCAAGGCCGGTGAATACCGGGTCAGCGCGGTGACCCTGGAGAAAAACTCCCTGCACCTGGAGCTGACCCCGCTGCACCGCGGCTTCGCCTTCAAGGCCGGGCAGTTCGCCTTTCTCGCCATGCGCGAAAAAGGCCTGCGTGAACCGCACCCCTTCACCATCGCCAGCGCCCACGCCAGCGACGGGCGCATCGAGTTCGTGATCCGCGCCCTGGGCGACTACACCCAGAAGCTGCGCCAGCAGGTCAAGGTCGGCATGCTCGCCGACCTCTACGCGCCCTATGGCCGCTTCAAGCGCCGGCTCGATGCCGGCCGGGAGATCTGGATCGGCGGTGGCGTCGGCATCTCGCCCTTTATCTCCTGGCTGCAGGATGCCGCCGCCGGGCGCTTCGACCGGGCGACCCTGGTCTACTGCTGCAACCCGTCACGGGCCTTCCCCAGCATCGAAACCTTGCAGGGCCTGGCCGAGGAACGCGGGGTGGACTTCATCGGCCACACCGACGGCGCCGACCGCCTGGGCGAAACCCTGAAACGGCTGGCCAGCGAAACCGATCCGCAACAGATCCAGATCAGTTTCTGCGGGCCCAAGGGCTTGCTGGCGCGGGTCAAGGCGTTGATGCGCGAATACGCAATTCCCGAGCGCAACCTGCACTACGAGTTCTTCGAGTTCCGCTGAACACCCTCAAGCCCGGCGCGGCTCGTGCAGCATCAGCCGCACCACCAGCGCCGCAACCAGGGTGATGGCGACCAGCGCATACAGCAGCCAGGTAAAGGCCTTGGCGTAGAGCCCGAGCAACAGCTCCCGGCCCAGCTCGGGCAACAACGCTGCGCTGGCCTGCAGGTTGCCACTGGCCAGTTGCTGGGCCGCCAGCGGCAACTGCGGATGCTCCGGCAGCGCCGCGGCCATGGACAGTTGCAGCAAGCCGGCCAGCAGGGCCACCACCAGGGCCAGGGCAATGCCCTCGCCCGCCACCCGGGTGGTGCTGAAGATACCGGTGGCCATTCCCGCCCGTTCCTTGGGCACCACACTGACCGACAGCCCGTCCATCAAGCCCCAGGGCAAACCGGCACCGAGGCCGATCAGCAGCATGGGCAAGACATTGGCCGCCGGCGCCTGCCCCGGGGCGATCCGGCTGAGCAGATAGAGCCCGAGCGCGGCAATCACCAGGCCGACGCTGGATAGAGTCCCGGCGCTGAACCAGCGGGTCAGCCACGCCGCCAGCAACGGCACCACCACCATAGGTGCGGACAAGGCGATCATCATCAAGCCGGCATCGATCTCGCTGTAGCCTTCCACGCCGATAAAGCGGATCGGCAGCAGGATCAGCAACACCACGAAGCAATAGCAGGTGGCGATCGGCAGCAGCTGCACGCCGATAAAGCGCGGGTAACGAAACAGCGACAGGTCGAGCATCGGCCGCTTGACCCGCAGCTCCACCACGATGAACAGCAACAACGCCAGCAGAGCCACCAGCAGCAGGCCCCAGACCACCGGGCTGCCCCAACCGCTTTGCGGCGCCTGCAAGATGCCCCAGGTCAGCGCCACCAGCGCCGCGGTGAAACTCAAGGTGCCGGGCCAGTCGACACCCGCCGCGTCCGGGTCGCGGGACTCCTGCATGCGCGGCACGCCGAACAGCAGCGACAGGCCGCCGATCAAGGTCCCGGAGACGAAGATCGAGCGCCAGCCGTAGGCCTCGATCAGCACCCCGGCGAGGATCGGCCCGAATGCCAGGCCGACGCCGAAGGTGGTGCCCAGCAGGCTGAAGGCGCGGGTCCGCGCCGGGCCCTCGAACTCCTGGGCCAGGGCCGCCGAACCGCCCGCCAGCGCCGCCGCGCCGGCCAGCCCCTGCACGGCCCGCAACAGGTCGAGCCAGAGCACCGAAGGCGCGAAGGCCAGGGCCAGCGACGTCAGGGCGAACAGGCCGACACCGAGGCTGAACACGCGCTTGCGCCCGTACTCGTCGGCCAGGGTGCCAGCGGCCATCAGTACGCTGCCGAAACTCAGCATGAAGGCATTGGTGATCCAGCTCAGGGCCAGGGGGCCACCGCCCAACTCGCGGCCAATGGCCGGGGTCGCCACCGCCACGCCGACGAAGGTCAGCGGCAGGATCAGCGCCGCCAGGCATACCGCGGCCAGCACCGCGTAGGAAGAACCGCCCGCGACAGCGTCAGCGAACGCGGCAGGCACATCGGTTGGCGAATTCATCGGCACCTCAGGGGGGAACGTTAAAGTGCGATCAATGGTAGATTCGCCGCAATCACCCACAAACAGGGCTCAAGTCCGTTCTTTACGGACATAAACGCTCCAATCGAGATCCCCATGGACAACCTCAGTGGCATGCTGGCCTTTGTGCGCACAGTGCAGGCCGGCAGTTTTGTCGGCGCGGCGGAACGCCTGGGCCTCTCCGCCTCGGCGGTGGGCAAAAGCCTGGCCCGCCTGGAAGAACGGCTCGGCGTGCGCCTGCTCAATCGCAGTACCCGGCGCATCAGCCTGACCGACGAAGGCACGCTGTTCTTCGAACGTTGCCAGCGCATCGTCGGCGAGGTGGAGGACGCCGAGGCCGAGCTCGCGCGCATCAGCGACAAGCCCCGCGGCAAGCTGCGGGTCAGCCTGCCCGCGATCGGCTATCGCATGCTGCTGCCGATCCTGCCGGAGTTCGCCGAACGCTACCCGGACATCGAGCTGGACCTGGATTTCAATGACCGGCTGATCGACGTGATCGCCGAAGGCGTCGACGCGGTGATCCGCAGTGGCGAGCTGGCGGACTCCCAGCTCAAGTCCCGCACACTGGGGCCGTTCCGCTTCGTGCTGGTCAGCGCCCCGCACTACTTCGCCCGCCATGGTGTGCCCGAGTGCCCCCGGGACCTGGAGCGGCATGCCTGCCTGCGCTACAAGTTTCCCGGCACCCCGCAGCTACAGGAGTGGAAACTGCGCCTGCCCAACGACGCGCCGCCGCTGGTGCTGCGCAGCGCCCTGACCAGCAACAACCTGGAGTCACTGATCTTCGCCGCCACCCAGGGCCTGGGCCTCGCCTTCGTGCCGGATTTCGTGGTGCGCCCGGCGCTGGCCGACGGCTCGCTGGTGTCGGTGCTGGACGACTATCAGATCGACAGCGGCAAGTTCTCGGTGCTCTGGCCCGGCAGTCGACATCTGCTGCCGAAACTGCGAGTGTTCGTCGACTTTCTCAGCGAACGCCTGGTGTTGGGCGGACGCTGAAAAACCACACCCGATCCACACAAGGAATGTGCCGCGAACATGAAGCCGACCCCCACCCTCTACACCGAACGCCTGATCCTGCGCCCGCTGGAGCTGGCCGATGCCGAGGCCATCCAGCAGCAGTTTGCGCACTGGGAAGTGGTGCGTTATCTCAATGCGCGGGTGCCCTGGCCCTATCCCGCCGATGGCGCCCTGACGTATCTGCGCGACCTGGCGCTGCCGGCCATCGAGCGCGGTGAGGAATGGCACTGGTCGATCCGCCTGAACAGCGCGCCGGAGCAACTGATCGGCAATGTCAGCCTGATGGACCAGACCGACAACAACCGCGGCTTCTGGCTGGCTCCGGCATGGCAAGGCCAGGGCTACATGAGCGAGGCCAGCGCGGCGGTCACCGAGTACTGGTTCGAAGTGCTGGGGCGCGAGCTGATGCGGGTGCCCAAGGCCGCGCCGAACCTGGCCTCGCGGCGGATTTCCGAGCGCAGCGGCATGCGCTTGATCCGCAGTGACGAAGACGACTTTGTCTGCGGGCGATTGCCCCGTGATATCTGGGAAATCACCCGCGAGCAATGGCGTCGCCTCAGATAAAACGCACGCCGGCCTTGGCCCGTTCGTCCACCGTCAGCTCGAACACATCCGGGCGCGCATAGTGGCCGACCACGTCGTAGTCGTAGCGCGCCCGCACCAGCTCGGCGGTGTCGATCTGCGCCGTCAGCAGGCCGGCACGGCCCACCAGCGGCCCGGCCAGCACCTCGCCCATGGGCCCGACAATCAGGCTGCCGCCGGCAATCAGCGGGCGCTCGGCCGGCCAGTTGGCGATCTCCAGCCCCAGTTCCTGGGGTGACGCCTGTACCTGGCAGGCGCTGACCACAAAGCAGCGGCCTTCATGGGCGATGTGGCGCATGCTGACCTGCCACATCTCGCGCTCGTCCACGGTCGGCGCGCACCAGACGTCCACGCCCTTGGCGTACATCGCGGTGCGCAGCAACGGCATCATGTTTTCCCAGCAGATCACCGCACCGACCCGGCCGACCTGGGTGTCCAGCACCGGCAGGGTCGAACCGTCGCCCTTGCCCCAGATCAGGCGCTCGGTGCCGGTGGGCATCAGCTTGCGGTGCTTGCCCACCAGGCCATGCTGCGGGTCGAAATACAGCGCCGTGCAATACAGGGTACTGCCGGCGCGCTCGATCACCCCCAGCACCAGGTTGGCCCCGGTGCGCGCCGCCAGGCCGGCCAGGGCCTCGGTCTCCGCGCCCGGCACCTCGACGGCGTTGGCGAAATAACGGGCAAAGGCCTCGCGGCCTTCCGGCAGGCGATAGCCGAGCTGGGTGCCGAAGCCCTCACCCTTGGGGTAGCCGCCGAGCAAGGCTTCGGGCATCACCACCAGCTGCGCGCCGGCCTCGATGATGGCGTCCTCATAGGACAGGATCTGCTCCAGGGTATCGGCCTTGCCTCCAGGCAGGGAGCCGATCTGCAACGCGGCGACAACGGACTTGGACATCGGGAAAACTCCTGTGGCGGTGAAGTGTTGCCCATTGTCCGGCGCTCGCCGATCATGCAGAAAGCCCATCCTGATACTGAATGATATGAACCAGATGAATATCGCCCAGGTCGATCTCAACCTGCTCAAGGCCTTCGAAGCCCTGCACGACGAATCCAGCGCCAGTCGCGCCGCCCTGCGCCTGGGCGTCACCCAATCGGCCATGAGCGCGGCGCTGCGGCGCCTGCGCGAGCTGTACGGCGATCAGTTGTTCGTGCGCACCGGGCGCGGCCTGGCGCCGACCCTGCGGGCCAACCAGCTCAAGCCGGTGGTCAGCGAGGCCCTGAACAAATGCCGGCAGAGCCTGGCCATGGTCGATCCCCATGCCAGCCATTATCAGGGCCGCTCGGTGGCGATCGGGCTGTCGGACGATTTCGAGATTGCCTACGGCCGGCGCCTGATCGAGGAAGTCGCCCGGCGGGCGCCGAAGCTGCGCCTGATCTTTCGCCAGAGCCACAGCCAGATCGTCGGCGAAGCGCTGTTGCAGCGCAGCATCGACCTGGCCATCAGCGCCGGCGGCTTCGCCGAACGCATGCTCAGCCGTCAGGTATTGGGGGAAGGTGGTTATCTGTGCCTGGCGGACCCGGCGAGCCTGAGGCCCGGACAGCAGGCCATCGACCTCGACGAGTTCGTCGCCCGCGAGCATGTGCTGGTGTCGTCGCAAGGGTTTATCGGGATTACCGACGAGGGTCTGGCGGCCCTGGGGCTGAGTCGCCAGGTCTGCGCCTCGACCACGCATTTTGCCGCGCTGCCCCATCTGCTCAAGGGCAGCCAGGCGGTGGCGACCATTCCGGCCCATGCCGCGCGGAGCATCGCCGAACTGACCGGGCTGGCGCTGCTGCCCTGCCCGCTGGACCTGCCGCGTTACCCGATCGAACTGGGCTGGCGCACCAGCGCGCAGATCGATCCGGTGGTGCTGAAAGTGCGCGAGGCGATCGTCGCCAGCTTCGAGCTTACTTGTTCGCCGCCATCAGGCGATTGACTTCACTGCGCACCATGTTGGCGTACTCCGGCGGCGACATGCCGTCGAGCTCGGCACGCACCCATTCGGCCCATTTGCCCTTGCGCTTGCCGCGCTCGCCGAACAACCGTGCGGCTTCGCCCTTGGCCTTGCCCAGGTTGCTCTGCCACAGCTCGAACAGACGGGACTTTTCATCTTCGATCTCTGCACGCTCGGCGAGAGTCTTGTTGGCCAGATTGAAGCTCATGGGAATTTCCTGCTGCGTAAAATAGCCGACATCTTACACTGTGACGGCTGGGGTTTTCCCGCCGGCATGGCGCGGGTGGAGAAAATATCTGCAACTTTTCGCCAGCCCCGCGACTCCATTGTTCATCGCATCACTGACCCGCAAGGAGTAACTCAATGGCTCGTAAAACTGCTGCGCAAGCGGCTGACGAACAAATCAAGGACCAGGAATTCAGCGAGCTCCAGGCGTTGATCGAGGAATCGGAAAAGCTTCTGAAAAGCAGCGCATCGCTGGTCGGTGAGGAAGGCGAAAACCTGCGCCAGCAGGTCGGGTTGAAACTCAAGCAGGCGCTGGACTCGGTGTCCAGCGTGCGCGAGCGCAGCAAGCCGGTGGTGGAAGCCACCGAGCAGTACATCGGCGGTCACCCGTGGCAGACCGTGGCCATCTCCGCCGGCGTCGGCCTGGTGGTGGGCCTGTTGCTGGGACGTCGTTCGTAACAAGCCTTGCCGCCCGTGAAAAAAGGACCAGGCCAGCGTCATGCTCGCCTGGTCCTTGCGTTTTGAAACCGCGTTTTAAAGCCCGGCCAACTCCCGCAGTTGCTTGAACTCCGCAGCGTCCAGGGCAATCCCCTCGCGCAGGGACTTTTCCCGCTGGCGATGGCGGCGATCCCCCGGCAGGCGCTTGAGCCCTACGCCGTGCATCTGCCGGATCAGCTCCTGGCTGCGCTCGGCGAAATTCTGCCCGGCACCCTTGCTCGGATCGATGACAATCAACAACTGGCCAGTCCAGGGCGTCTTCGCGCCGGGATGGTTGGACCAGTCGAACTCGAACGAGAAATGGCCACCGGTCAGCGCCGCCGCCAGCAACTCGACCATCATCGACAGCGCCGAACCCTTGTGCCCGCCGAACGGCAGCAGCGCGCCGCCTTCGAGGATGGCTTTCGGGTCGTCGGTGGGCTGGCCGAGGCCGTCCACGCCCATGCCCGGCGGCAGGCGTTCGCCCTTGCGCGCGGCGATCTGTACGTCGCCATGGGCGATGGCGCTGGTGGCCAGGTCGAAGACGATCGGATCGCCAGCGGCCTGGGGCGCGGCAAAGGCGATCGGGTTGGTGCCGAACAACGGCCGATCGGCGCCGTGGGGCACCACGCAGGTCATGCTGTTGACCACGCTCAGGGCGACCAGCCCTTCCTCGGCGAATGGCTCGACGTCCGGCCACAGCGCGGCGAAATGATGGGAGTTGCGGATGGCCAGAATGGCGATCCCGGCGTGGCGCGCTTTCTCCACCAGCAGCGCCCGCGCCGCCGCCAGCGCCGGTTGGGCGAAACCGTTACCCGCATCGACCCGGACAAAGGCCGGGGCCACGTCTTCGACCACCGGCACGGCCTTGCCGTTGACCCAGCCGCTGTTGAGGGTCGACACGTAACCGGGAATACGGAACACGCCATGACTGTGGGCGCCGTCGCGTTCGGCAGCGGCACAGTTCTGCGCCAGGCAACGCGCCACTTCGGCGCTGGTGCCATGGCGCAGGAAGATCGTTTCCAGCAGCGTCACCAGTGCCTCGAGCGACAGGTGTTCCTGCGGTGTTTCAACAGCCGGGGGTGATACAGACATCTGGAGCTCCGGATTAATTATTGGAATGGGCTACAGCGTATGAAGATGCACGTGGGTGAGTGCGCCCGACGATTAAACAACGCTTTGCGCGCGCCCTGTCAACCACGGCCATGACCTCGCACAGGCGACGCCAGGAACTGACAGAGTAGCCGCGAACAGGCCGTCAGCCGAGGATGGCAAACAAAGGTGGCAGTAGCGATGACAGCCGACCGTGTGTTTTTGATCATTTTTTCACTCCAACTGTGGATACTGCTGGCCAAAGCCCGGTGTTGCAGGGGCTTCGAGGCAAAAATAAGTGCCACTTTTGATAGGCATCAGCCATGACGGCGGTTCTACAAGGCTGGCTGCGAAGGGTAGAATGCGCGAAACCAGGAAGAGCCAATGAGCGAACAGCACCTTACAGAAGCCGAATACGACGCCATCACCGATGCCGCCGCGCAGTGGTGCATGCGTCTGCATGCCGCGGACTGTACGGCCGCCGAACGCCAGGCCTTCGAGCAATGGCGCGACGCCCACCCGCTGCATGCCTTCGAATACGAAGCGATGCGGGAAATCTGGGAAGTCGCCGACCATCTGCCACGTCCGCCAGCCACCACCGTCCTGCCCCTGGCGCCACGCAAACCCTGGCGCGCCTATGGCATGGCCGCGGCGATCAGCGCCCTGGCCCTGCCCCTGGCCGCCTACAGCGGCTGGAGCCTGGGCTGGCTGCCCTCCTCCTACGAACATTTCCAGGCCGACGGCAGCATGCGCCAGGTGACCCTGGCCGATGGCAGCCAGGTCGAACTCAACCTGGGCACCGAGCTGACCTACAGCAACTACAAGGATCAGCGCCGGGTCACCCTGAAAAAAGGCGAAGCCTTCTTCAAGGTCAGCCATGACAGCAGCCACCCGTTCGTGGTCAAGGCCGCCAGCGGTGAGGTCCGGGTCACTGGCACCCAGTTCAACGTCTGGATGTACGAGGATCAGGTACGGGTCACCCTGCTCGAGGGTTCGGTGCTGGTGAACAGCGACAACAGCCACCCCGATGGCGGCTTCCGTCTCGATCCGGGCATGCAGGCGCGTTATCGCCAGGGCGATCACCAGCCGCAGATCAGCCAGACCGATGCCAACGACAGCTCGCTGGCCTGGCGCCAGGGCAAGCTGGTGCTGGACAACCTGGCCCTCGGCGAGGCCCTGCCGCTGATCAACCGCTACCTCAGCAGGCCGGTGATGCTGGCCGACAGCGCCACAGGCAACATTCGGGTCGGCGGCATCTACGACGTCAGCGCGGTCAAGAGCCTGGTGACCACGCTGCCCAAGGTGTTGCCGGTGTACCTGACCCGCAACCAGGACGGCAATCCGGTCATCAATTCGCTGCCAGGCACCACGCCAAAAAGCTGAAGGCCGCTACCCTCGCGGGTGCGGCCTGCGCTTGATGCCCGGTTGAACGCGCTTACTGGGTCGCGAGCTTGCGCAACCGATCGTCCACTTCGTGAATCACCTGCAAGCGGTACTGCGGGTCCGCCTGGATCTGCTGCTCGGTGAACGGCAACACACGCCACTGCTTCTTCGAGAACGCCTCGGTCTGGTCCCGCGAGTACGGCGACGCCGGGTCGCTGGACAGCGAGAACGCCAGCAGGCCCTGGGCATGCGGGCCCTGGTCATCGAAGGTCACCACTTGCAGGTAGCTGGTGCCGCTGACCACCTCACGCTTGCCGTCGGCCGCGGGGACGCTCTGGATCGCGTTGTACACGCCCAGGCTGGCCGGGCCGCCATGAATCGGCGTCTGTTGGCCGCCGCTGCTGACCACCTGGATATCGCCCCAACGGCTGTCGGCCTTCAGGCCCGACTCGGCCACCTGTTGCACCGAAGCCAGCATCGCCTCGCGCAGCGCCTTGGCCACCTGCGGCCGGTCGATCGCCAGGCCACGCGGCGTGTGCTGCGGGTCCCGGGCATCGAAGGCCACGCGCCAACGGTCGTCGACCGCCTCCAGCTGTTCCATGACGTTCTGGAAATGCACCAGGCCCAATCCGCTTTGCAGGTTGGCGCTGCGGTCCCAGGCCTTGAGGCTGGCGCACAGCGGCGCCAGGGCCCGGGCATCGCTGCCCAGGTCGGCGGCACAGAACTGCAACAGGTCCGGCATCACCTGCCCGGCCTGGTACACCTGGTCGTCCATCACCATGTGCTTGAGGTCGGCAGCGCTCAGCCGTTCGGCCTGGCCCGTGCCGATCAGGCGATTCAGGGCAAAACGCGCGCGCTGCCCCAGCGGCAGGTCCTGCTGGCTGATCAGCGGCGAGAAACCTTGCAGCGGCGCGGCCGGATTGACCATCCACGCCGAGTCGTTGGAGTTCTGCACGTAATCGCCGCGCAGCAGTTGCGGCAGCTGGCTGGCCGGGTAGATGCCCTTTTGCGCGGCAGCCGGGTCGATGTCCCAGGCGCAGGCCGCGCGGGAACCGTCGAGAATAATCAGCTGGGTGCCGATCCGCGGGTCGCTGCAACGCGCGAGTTTTTCCGCGCTGACGTTGGGCACCACCGACTGGTTCATGTACAGGGCCTGGCCCTGATCATCCACCGCCAGGGTATTGACCCAGGGAATACCCTGCAGCTGATGCACCGACGCTTGCAGCTCCTTGAGGCTGTGGGCCTGGTTCATCGCGTACCACTGTTGCAACACCCGGTCGTTTTCCAGGTTGGCGTCGCGCAGGCTGTAGGCGAAGCGGTTGTCCCAGTCCAGCTTGCCGGGCCACTGCACCAGCGGGCCGAATTGCGAGCTGTAGACGCTATGGCTGACAGTGGTGAGCTGGCCGTCCTCACCCTTCACCTTGACGCTGAGCGTCTGTTTGTCCAGCGGCAGGGACTGGCCGTCGAGCAGGTAGCGGGTCGGATCCTTGGGGTCCAGTTGCAGGCGGTACAGGGTGAAGTGCTTGGAGGTGTCCACCGTGTGGGTCCAGGCCAGGTGCTGGCTGAAACCGATATTGATCATTGGCAGGCCGGGCAAGGCGGCGCCCATGACATCCAGCTTGCCGGGAATGGTCAGGTGCATCTGGTAGAAACGCATGCCGCCCACCCACGGGAAATGCGGGTTGGCCAGCAGCATGCCGCGGCCATTGAACGAGCGCTCGCGCCCCACGGCCACCGCGTTGCTGCCGCGGTCCAGGGCGAAACGCTGGCCGCGGGCATCCGCCTGGGCGAAGACCTGGGCCGATTGTTTCAGCTGCGCCGTGGCCGATGGCGGTGTCGCGCCCACCAAGGCTTCGGCGAACTGGCCGACGCCGCCTTCCACCAACAGCCGACGCGTAAGCTTGACCAGGTCCAGGGCGGTCAACGGCCGTAACCAGTCACCCTGGCACTGCTCGGGCAGGCCCTGGGCCCGGCGCTCGGCCAGGGAGCGGTTATAGCCGGCGACATACCCTTCGATCAGTTGCCGCACCTGCGGCGTCTGCGCCTGCCAGAAGCCGAACACCGCCTGGGGCGTGTTCAGCCAGTTGAAGAACAGGTCGCTGGCGAGGTTTTCCCGTTGCTCGACGGTCTGTTGCTGCGGGCCGAAGTACTTCGAGCGCTCGCCATTGACCGTCAGCACTTCGTTGGCCAGCAGGCACAGGTTGTCCTGGGCGTAGGCATAGCCGATGCCATAACCCAGCCCGCGTTCGTCGGCGGCGCGAATATGCGGGACACCAAAACCGGTACGGCGAATATCGGCACTCGCCTCGCCGCCCTGTACCTCGCGTCCCTGAGCCCCCAGGCTCAACCCGAGAAACAAACCCGCAAGGCAAAACCTGGGCAACTGCCTGGAAATAATCACGCCGACTCCTGATCGAAAAAACGCAGAACCCGAGCTGGCGCGAGATGCGGCACAAGGACACGGATTCCAGCCTGGAAAGGACGGCGCCGCCCGGCATCAGCCAAGGCCCGCCTGCCCTTACAGACGAAACCGCCACGGAAAATTTAGCGGCTCGGCGCCAGGCGCGGATCGCCCGCCGACCTGGCGACGACAAAGGCCTGACAAATTTTCTACATCTGATTCCTCATGATTTGCGCGGCTCATTCGTCTAGTTATATGAGAGCACCCGTCATTTTCCTGATCAGGCTCTGAAAAGGAGTTTTTGCATGTACGACCCGCAACTGCCAACGGATGGCCACACCGCACAACCCGCGTCCTCCCTGAACGCCGGCGCCGGTGTCTTCGGCAAGCAAGCCGAGCGCAACCGCAACGAACGCATCAGGCACCTGCTCAAGAGCTTCGGCCTGCGCACCAGCCTGATTCGCCTGAAAGTCATCGATGCCTTGCTGCAGGCAGCCGAAAACCAGCGCGCCCTGGGGGTGCGTGGCATTCACAGTCATTTGCTGGAGCTGGATATCCCGCTGTCGTTCCTCAGCGTGCGCGAGGTGTTGAAACGGCTGTGCAGCGAAGGCGTGATCACCCTCAATGCAGACAAGAGCTTCAGCCTGCATCAACAGGCTGAAGCCATACTCGACGGCCGCGACTGAGGCCGTCGGGGGGTGTCTCTCAAGGCTTGACCTTGCGCCGCATCACGCCATTGATCACGACCACGGTCACCGCCACGCCAATGGCGATGTACTGGAACATTTTCTCGGTGATCATCCCGGCGTTCTGCAGGTAAGAAAGGCCAAGCATGATTCCCAGTACCACCAGGGAAATCACAATCGAATAGATCAAGCGTTGCTTCTGGGTCATTGCGGGTTCCTGAATCTGTAAAGTGCGGCCTGAAAATGCCGCCTGAAAATGTATCGATTCTGTATCGAAACAGATGCCAAACGCCTACCGAGAATCGGGGATGGGCGCGGGTAAACGGGGTCTCATGTTACAGCCGCCGAAAAGTTTTCGCTGCATCGCGGCGGTTAAAACCCCAAGAGCCCTTTGAGGACTGCACGATGTTCCGTCGAATCACCTGGCTGATTCCCCTGCTGGCGATGCTGACCCTGTCCGGCTGCATCATCTTCCCTCACGACGGCTGGCATCACCGCCATTACGACGGCGGCCCCGGCTACCACTACCCTCGCTAAGTCACCCAGCCCGCCAGTATTTCCCCCTTGTAACCCCACCACGAAATTGCCCGACGCCCGCCTCGCCGCGGGCGTCTGTCTTTACTGTCGAGCTACGCCAGCCGGGTGTTGTGAATCCCCGGCTGGGCGAACAGTTCCACCAGCCAGTCGACGAACACCCTGACCCGCGTCGACAGGTGCCGGTGCGGCGGGTACAGCGCGCTCAACGGCATCCTGGGTGGCGGGATGTGCCGGAGCACCTCGATCAGCCGACCTTCGGCCAACTGCTGGGCGACATGGTAATAAGGCGTCTGCACCAGCCCGTAGCCCGCCTCGCAGGCGGCCAGGTAACCATCGGCGCTGTTGACCGACACCTGCTTGGGCAGCTCCGGCAACAGCACCTGGCCCTGCACCTCGAACTCCAGCCCATAACGCTTGCCGCTGACGCTGGAGAAGTATTCGATCATCTGATGCCCGGCCAGGTCGTCCAGGCTCTGCGGCACACCGCGCTGGCGCAGGTAGGCGGGACTGGCGCACGTCACCTGCTCCAGCGCCAGCAACGGCCGGGCCACCAGTGAATCGTCAAGGCACAGGCCACCGCGCAACACACAGTCCACCCCTTCGCGGATCAAGTCCACCGGCCGGTCGTTGAGGCCGATTTCCAGGTCGATCAACGGATAACGCTCGGAGAACGCCGGCAGCGCCGGGATCACCACCAGCCGCCCGATCCCCGCCGGCATGTCGATGCGCAAGGTGCCGCGCGGGTTGTGCCGCGCCACGGAAAACACCGCTTCGGTTTCCTCGAGGTCGGCCAGCAGCCGCACGCAACGCTGGTAATAGGCGGCGCCGTCCAGGGTCGGCGTGACCTGGCGGGTGGTGCGCAACAGCAGTTGCACGCCCAGATGCGCCTCCAGCTGCTTGATCAACACCGTCACCGAAGCCCGGGGCATCTGCAGGCTGTCGGCGGCCTTGGCGAAACCGCCGAGGTCGACGATACGGGTGAACACACGCATGGCGTTAAAACGGTCCATTGGCTTGGCCTGTCACGGATTATTTAGAAATAACGAATAGTGATAGCGCTTTTAGCCGGTTTATCTTGTTTTTGTCGAGGAGAACAATGGCCGCCACATCATCCAACGGAGCTTCTCCTATGCAAACCCGTCAACTGGGCAAGAACGGCCCGCAGGTATCCGCCATCGGCCTTGGCTGCATGGGCATGACCGACTTCTACACCACCGGCACCGATACCAAGGAGGCCACCGCCACCTTGCATCGCGCCCTGGAGCTGGGGATCAACCTGCTGGACACCGCCGACATGTACGGGCCCCACAGCAACGAAATCCTGATCGGCCAGGCGATCCGCGGCAAACGCGACCAGGTGTTCCTGGCCAGCAAATTCGGCATCGTCCGCGACCCGGGCGACCCGGCGGCGCGCGGAGTGAACGGCCGCCCCGACTACATTCGCCAGGCGATCGACGGCACCCTGCAGCGCCTGGGCGTGGAAACCCTGGACCTGTATTACCAGCACCGCATCGACCCGGACGTGGCCATCGAGGAAACCGTCGGCGCCATGGCCGAGCTGGTACAGGCCGGCAAGGTTCGCTACCTGGGCCTCAGCGAAGCCTCGGCGGCAACGCTGGAGCGGGCCCACAAGGTGCATCCGATCAGCGCCCTGCAAAGCGAATATTCGTTGTGGAGCCGCGACCAGGAAGACAACGGCTGCCTTGCGGCCTGCCAACGCCTGGGCATCGCCTTTGTGCCCTACAGCCCACTGGGGCGAGGCTTTCTCACCGGCGCCCTGAAGAGCCCGGAAGATTTCGCCGCCGACGACTACCGGCGTTTCAGCCCACGCTTCCAGGGCGAGAACTTCACCAAGAACCTGCTGCTGGTGGAACAGGTCAAGCAACTCGCGGTGGCCAAGGGCATCACCACCGGGCAACTGGCCCTGGCTTGGGTGCTGGCGCAGGGTGATTACCTGATCCCGATTCCGGGCACCAAGCAACGCAAGTACCTGGAAGAGAACGTCGCCGCGCTGCAGGTCCACCTCAGCGCCGATGAACTGCTGGCCCTGGAGCGGATCTTCAGCCCCGACGCCACCGCCGGCGAGCGTTACCCGCAAGCGGTGATGGCCCTGCTCGACCGATAAACAGCCGGCCACAAAAAAGGCCCTCGACCGGTTGATCGGTCGAGGGCCTTTGTTGGTCGCCTCACGCCTTGGCGGAGTGATTCTTGTCGGTCACCGTGGTGCCGTTGCCCTTGCCGTAGCTTTGCAGGTTCTGCAGCACGTAGATGGCTTTCTTGTACTCGGGGATCAGGTAGCTGGCGTACTTGTTGCCCTTGAGGTTGTTGGTCTGGATGTTGTCCAGCTGGATCGCGAAGTACTCCAGGGCGTTGAACTTGGCATCCGGGTCGGACTGCACGCCGAAGCGGTCGAACTTGTCGCCGGCGTTGAGCAGGGTCATCGCCGTCACATCGCTGATCAGGCCCTTCTGCTTGAGGAAGGTGCTCATGTTGCCCAGTTGCTTGGCGCTGATGTTCTCCGGATCGAACCCCTTGATCTGCTTGTGCAGCTTCATTTCGTCCATCTTGAACACGTTCAGCGCCAGCGGGTTCTGGCCGACCAGGGCCAGCATCTGCTTGACCTTGACGCTCTGGCTGACCGGCTTGCCCCGGGTGCCAGTGTCCTGCACCAGCAGACCGGCTTTGCTGGTCCAGCCGCCGACATATCCAATTGTCATAAAAGACTCCTGTGTACGGGTTTTTCCATAGCCTTATATCCACTTGCACAGCCAACTAGAGGGTTGCGCAAGTTCAACTAATAAGCGTCTGAAAAGCCTGATTGAGGGAAACGATGCCCGTGAGTATCGGCGCGCCAGAGCACCTCTCCAATAAATATTTCGGCTTTTTACAATTTTTGTACATTTCCGATACAAATGCCTGGAAGCCACGGTTTTGCTAGCTGAAACAATTGTTTAACAATCCAGCCCATGACAACTAAGCGACAACTTATGGGCATTAATGTACCGAATGGTTAGTTGTGACCAAGTATTCTTAAGAGCATTCATGACGCCATCTTGCAGGGATCTTCCACGACATTGCTGCGCAACGACCCGACTGTGCATGACGCCCTTCCTTTACAACGGGAAAAGCCTTGCATCGCCCTCTTGACGAGCTACCTCGAAATCCGCTGAACGGCTGATTTGCGCGCCTCCATGGCAGGCGCGCGGGCAACTATATTTGATGCTCCTACTGCAAGGAGGTGCATCATGGAACAACGTCAGCAGCACCTTTTGGACGAGCTCATCTTCCATGAGCTCTACATCGACGCGCCGATCGATACCGTCTACTACTACGTGACTCAGCCGGATCGCTGGCACGAGTGGCATCCCGCTTCCCTGCGCGCCGACACCGGCCTGGCTGGCTCGTTGCCGGCGGGGCATCGCTTCAGCAAAACCATCGATCTGCTCGGCCTGCAGATCCACATGAGTTGCCGGGTACTGGTCGCGGTATTTCCCAAGGAGTTCAAGATCGTCTTCAGTTCTCCGCCAGCAGACGGCTCGATCCACTATCAGTTGTGCAAATACGGGGATGGAACCCTGTTCAAGCGCACCCTGCATTACTGCTCCGACCTCAACCTGGTCAGCCTGCGCCCGCGTATCGAGCACTTGTCCCAACTGGCCATGGTCAACCTCAAGCGCAACCTGGAAAAGATCGCCCACTGATCCGGCAACGGGTGGCGCCGCGCTGGCTGACAAATCTGTAATCTTCACCTCAGTTTTCTGACAGGCCGCGCCGCTTAAGGTCGTCTCATACCTGACCAGCAGGATCGAGGGAGCCTTGGGGCATGCATGTAAAACCCACACGACGCAGTTTTATCAAGGGCCTGGCCGCCGGTGGCGTACTGGCCGGCACCGGGCTGTGGCAACAGCCGCTCTGGGCACGCAGCGAGGACGGCCAGCTGCCCGCCCTCAGCGGCCAGCAGTTCGACCTGTTCATCGGTGAATCCCAGGTCAACTACAGCGGCACCTCGCGCACCGCGATGACCATCAACGGCGGCCTGCCCGGCCCGCTGCTGCGCTGGCGCGAGGGCGACACCGTGACCATCCGGGTGCGCAACCGCCTCAAGGAGGACACCTCGATCCACTGGCACGGCCTGATCCTGCCGGCCAACATGGACGGCGTGCCGGGCCTGAGCTTCCACGGCATCGCCCCCGACGGCCTCTACGAATACCGCTTCAAGGTCCGGCAGAACGGCACCTACTGGTACCACAGCCACTCGGGGTTGCAGGAGCAGGCCGGGGTCTACGGGCCACTGGTGATCGAGGCCCGCGAGCCGGAACCCTTCCAGTACGACCGCGACTACGTGGTGATGCTCAGCGACTGGAGCGACGAGGCGCCCGAACGGCTGATGCACATCCTGAAAAAGCAGCCCGGCTACTACAACTTCCACAAGCGCACGGTCGGTGATTTTATCGAGGACGTCAGCCGCGACGGCTGGGCGGCCACCCTCGCCGATCGCAAGATGTGGGCGCAGATGAAAATGACCCCCACCGACCTGGCGGACGTCAGCGGCTATACCTACACCTACCTGATCAACGGCCAGAGCCCCGGCGGCAACTGGACCGGGCTGTTCAAGCCCGGCGAAAAGCTGCGCCTGCGCCTGATCAACGGCTCGGCCATGAGCTACTTCGACCTGCGCATTCCCGGCCTGAAGATGACCGTGGTCGCCGCCGACGGCCAATACGTGCAGCCGGTCAGCGTCGATGAGCTGCGCATCGCCGTGGCGGAAACCTACGACGTGCTGGTCGAGCCCGGCTCGCAGGAAGCCTACACCCTGTTCGCCCAGGCCATGGACCGCAGCGGCTACGCCCGCGGCACCCTGAGCCAGCGTCCGGGGCTGAGCGCGACCGTGCCGCCACTCGACCCGCGGCCGCTGATCAGCATGGCCGACATGGGCATGGATCACGGCAGCATGGCTGGCATGGACATGGGCGCCATGCCCGGCATGGATCATGGCCAGATGCAAGGCATGGACCACAGCCAGATGCAGGGCATGGATTCCAGCAACATGGCCGGTATGGACCACAGCGGCATGGCCGGCATGTCAGGCATGGACCACGGCGCCATGGGTGGCGCCATGCAAAGCCACCCGGCCTCGGAAGACGGCAACCCGCTGGTGGACATGCAGACCATGAGCCCGACGCCGAAGCTCGCCGACCCAGGCATCGGCCTGCGCAATAACGGGCGCCGGGTGCTGACCTACGCCGACCTGCGCAGCACCTTCGAAGACCCGGACGGGCGCGAACCGAGCCGCACCATCGAACTGCACCTGACCGGGCACATGGAGAAATTTTCCTGGTCGTTCGACGGCATCAAGTTCAGCGATGCCGAGCCCCTGCGCCTGACCTATGGCGAGCGGGTGCGCATCACCCTGGTCAACGACACCATGATGACCCACCCCATCCACCTGCACGGCATGTGGAGCGACCTTGAAGACGAACAGGGGCGCTTCCTGGTGCGCAAGCACACGATCGACATGCCGCCGGGCAGCAAGCGCAGTTACCGGGTGACCGCCGATGCCCTGGGGCGCTGGGCCTATCACTGCCACCTGTTGTTCCACATGGAGATGGGCATGTTTCGCGAAGTACGAGTGGACGAAGCCGGGAGCGCCGCATGATGCCGAAAAACGCCTTGACCCTGTTCGCCGCCCTGCTCGGCCTCAGCGCCGGGCCACTGCAGGCCGCCGAAAGCATGGATCACTCCAGCATGGATCATTCGTCCATGCCGGCCTCCGCCATGCCAGGCAACCCGATGCCGGGCATGGACCACAGCCAGATGACCGGCATGGACGGCGAACCCTTGCAGACCATGGAACCCGCGGCGCCCACCCAAAGCCGCACGCCGATCCCGGTACTCACCGATGCCGACCGCCGCGCCGCCTTCCCGCCGATGGCCGGCCATGGCGTGCACGACAAGGCGATCAACTCGCTGTGGCTGGTCGACCGCCTGGAATACCAGGACGCCGATGATGGCAGTGCCCTGGCCTGGGAAATGAACGGCTGGATTGGCGGCGACATCGACCGGCTGTGGCTGCGCAGCGAGGGCGAGCGCACTAACGGCCGGACCGAAAACGCCCAGGTCGAAGCGCTCTGGGGCCATGCCATCGGCCCCTGGTGGGATGTGGTCAGTGGCGTGCGCCAGGACTTCAAGCCCGGCGCGCCGCAGACCTGGGCCGCCCTCGGGCTGCAAGGCATGGCCCTGTACAACTTCGAAAGCCAGGCCACCGCCTACCTCGGCGAAGGCGGCCAGAGTGCCCTGGGGCTCCAGGCCGAATACGACATCCTGCTGACCAACCGTCTGATCCTGCAGCCCAACGCGGAGGTCAGCCTGTACGGTAAGAACGACCCGCAACGCGGCATTGGCTCGGGGCTCTCCTCGCTGGAAGCCGGCCTGCGCCTGCGCTACGAGCTGCACCGCCAGTTCGCGCCCTACGTCGGCGTGACCTGGAGCCGCAGCTACGGCAAGACCGCGGACTACGCCCGTGAAGAAGGCGAAGACAGCAGCGAAGCCCGCCTGGTGCTCGGTGTGCGCCTGTGGTTCTGACCTCCCTTCAATAGATAACTAAAAACATCACGCGGCCAATGCCGCCTGGAGCCTTGCATGTCCTACCTCAAGCATCTCGCCATTGCCGTCACTTTCGGTGCCGGCCTGACCCTCGCCGGCGTCGCCCAGGCGCACCCCAAGCTGCTGGCCTCGACCCCGGCCGAAGGCGCCAAGGGCGCGGCACCGGCGAAGATCGAACTGCAATTCTCGGAACCCCTCACCACCAAGTTTTCCGGGGCCCGATTGCTAATGACCGGCATGCCCGGGATGAGCCACGCACCGATGCCGGTCAAGGCCAGCGTGGCCGGCGGCAGCGATCCGAAAAGCATGATCATCAGCCCCGCCACCCCGCTACCGAAGGGCAGCTACAAAGTCGAGTGGCGGGCGGTGTCCGCCGACACCCATCCGATCACCGGCAACCTGACCTTCGAAGTCAACTGAGCCATGGGCGAACTCATCAACGTCGCCCTGCGTTTTGCCCTGTACCTCGACCTGATGCTGCTGTTCGGCCTGGCACTGTTCGGCCTTTACGGGCTGCGTGGCGCGCAGAGCCGCCGGCGTTTTCGCCGGCCTCTGGCGACCACCCTGGTGCTGGGCGTGCTGCTGTCGGGCGCCGCGCTGCTGCAACTGGTGCTGTCGATGAGTGGCGCCACCCGCCTGGCCGAACTGGACCCGGCGCTGGTGCCCGTGCTGGTGCTGGAAACCGATGTCGGCCAAAGCTGGCTGCTGCGCCTGGCGGCGTTGCTGCTGGCGGGCGTGCTGCTTCTGTTCAGCAGTGGCTGGCCGAGATTTACCCTCTACGGCCTGATTCTGTGCACGGCGACCGCCCTGGCCAGCCTGGCCTGGGGCGGCCACGGGGCGATGAGCGAAGGTGGCCAGCGTTACCTGCACCTGGGCAGCGACATCCTGCATTTGCTGGGCGCCGGCGCCTGGCTGGGGGCCCTGGCGGCTTTCGCCCTGCTGCTGCGCCGTGGCGCCTGCGAAGGCGAACAGCAGGCGGGCCACCTGCTCGATGCCCTGAAGGGGTTTGCCAGCCTGGGCACACTGATCGTGGTCAGCCTGAGCCTCAGCGGGGTGCTCAATTACCTGCTGATCGTCGGCCCGGACCTGGCAACGTTGAGCGCCAGCACCTACGGCCTGCTCCTCAGCCTGAAGGTGGCGGTGTTCGCCAGCATGCTGGTGTTCGCCGCGTTGAACCGCTTCCATCTGGTTCCGCAGCTGGAACAGGCGCTGCACCGGGCCTCGCCCCAGTCGGCCCTGCCCGCCTTGCGTCGCAGCATGCTCCTGGAACTGGCGGCGGCCCTGCTGATTGTCGGCCTGGTGGCCATGCTCGGCATCCTGAGCCCGGCTCCCGAATGAACACGGAAATGATGCGACCGCTATCGCGGGCAAGCCTCGCGCCTACAGAGAATGCACATGCTTGTGTAGGAGCGAAGCTTGCTCGCGATGAACGATAACGCACAGTGCCAGACAAACCGCGGCGCCCCCATCGTGGGCAAGCCTCGCGCCTACAGAGAATGCACATGCTTGTGTAGGAGCGAGGCTTGCCCGCGATGAACGATAACGCGCAGCACCAGACAAACCGCGGCGCCCGGACGACAAGCGCTTGGTATAACGTTGAAACACAAGCGCCGCGCCGCGCTCGAGAAAAGTAGCAAAATACGCCACCCTGTCGGCCCAAGACCGCGCCCCCGAGGCGCCCTGATGATCAAGAGACTCCCTATGCACAACACTCTGCGCCTGGCAGCCCTGTCTGCCCTGCTCGTCGGCTCCCTGGCCCAGGCCGCCGACCTGATCCCCATCGACGTGCACCGCGACGCCAACTGCGGCTGCTGCAAGAAATGGATCGAGCACCTGCAAGCCAACGGCTTCAAGGTCAACGACCATGTCGAAAGCAATATGAGCGAAGTCAAGCAGCGCCTGGGCGTGGCCCCGCGCCTGGCGTCCTGCCACACCGCGGTGATCAACGGCAAATTCGTCGAAGGCCATGTGCCGGCCGACCAGGTGCTGGCCCTGAGCAAACGCGACGACCTGCTCGGCGTCGCCGCCCCCGGCATGCCCATGGGTTCGCCCGGCATGGAAATGGACGGCATGCCCGCCGATGCCTACCAGGTCATCGGCCTGACCAAGGACGGCAAGGACGTGGTGGTCGCGGACTACCCGGCCCATTGATCCTCACCGCCTGCCTCGGCCTGTTCCTGGCGGCCTTCGGCGCCGCCACCCTGCTGCCGCTGCAATCCGAAGCCGTGCTGGTGGGCCTGCTGCTCAACGGCCAGTTCAACCTGTGGTTGCTGCTGGCCGTGGCCACCTTCGGCAATGTCCTCGGCTCCCTGGTGAACTGGTGGCTGGGCCAGCGCCTGGAACGCTACAAGGACCGCCGCTGGTTCCCCGTCGGCCCACGCCATCTGCAAACCGCCCGCAACCATTACCAGCGCTATGGCCATTGGTCCTTGCTGCTGAGCTGGCTGCCGATCATCGGCGACCCGCTGACCCTGGTGGCCGGAGTCATGGGCGAACCGCTCAAACGCTTCCTGCTGGTCGTCACCCTGGCCAAGGGTGCGCGTTATGGCGTGCTGGCCTGGATGACCCTCGGCTGGGTCGGTTGAGCTGACGGGGCCAGCCTCCAGGCTCATAAGCATGACCACGAAGGGAACGTTTCGCCCTGGCGATGGCCTCTGCTTATTAATGTCGCGCTAATCGCGCCGCTCCAGGATCGCCCCATTCTCTCGGAGGTCATGTATGTCCCTAAGCCCCACCCGCTGGAGCCTCACCCGCTGGTTATCCGGCCTGCTGCTGACCGCCGCCCTGCCCGCCCTCGCCGCCGAAGGCCCGGCCTACGGTCCCGAGTTGCAAGGCTTCGACTATCCCTACCCGTTGCAGCACTTTGCCTTCGAGTCCCAGGGCCAGGCCCTGCAGATGGGCTATATGGACGTGCCGGCCAAGGGCACGCCCAACGGCCGCAGCGTGTTGCTGATGCACGGCAAGAATTTCTGCGGCGCGACCTGGGACAGCTCGATCAAGGCCTTGAGCGACGCCGGCTACCGGGTCATAGCCGCAGACCAGATCGGCTTCTGCACCTCCAGCAAGCCCGAGCACTATCAATACAGCTTCCAGCAACTGGCGCAGAACACCCGGCAGCTGCTGGACCGGCTGGGCATCCAGCAGGTCAGCCTGCTGGGCCATTCCACCGGCGGCATGCTGGCTACCCGCTATGCCCTGCAGTACCCCGAGCAGGTGCAGCAACTGGCGCTGGTCAACCCGATCGGCCTGGAAGACTGGAAGGCCCTCGGCGTGCCCTACCGCAGCGTCGACCAGTGGTACGCCCGCGAACTCAAGCTGTCGGCCGAGGGCATCCGCAACTATGAACGCAGCACCTATTACGGCGGCCGCTGGAAGCCGGAATTCGAGCGCTGGGTGGACATGCTCGCCGGCCTCAACCAGGGGCCCGGGCACACGCGAGTGGCGTGGAACTCGGCGCTGATTTACGACATGATCTTCACCCAGCCGGTGTACTACGAGTTCAAGGACCTGAAGATGCCGACCCTGCTGCTGATCGGCACCGCCGACACCACGGCGATCGGCAGCGACATCGCGCCGCCGGCGGTCAAGGCGCGGATCGGCAACTACCAGGTGCTGGGCAAGCAGGTGGCCGGGCTCATCCCGCACTCGACCCTGATCGAGTTCCCGGGCCTGGGCCACGCCCCGCAGATGGAAGAACCGGCGCAATTCCACCAGGCCCTGCTGGGCTGGCTGGCGTCACATTGATGCGTTTTCCCCTGGAGCCTTCATGAGTGTGCAGATCGCGGTAATCGATGATTGGCAGGACGTCGCCCGTGACGTCGTCGACTGGTCGCTGCTGTCGGGCATCGGCCAGGTCAGCTTTATCCATGACTACCCCAGCGACACCGCCGCCATGAGCGAGCGCCTGGCGCCGTTCGAGGTGATCTGCGTGATGCGCGAGCGCAGCCGTTTCGACGCGGCCCTGCTGCGCAGCCTGCCGCGGCTCAAGCTGCTGCTCACCGGCGGCATGCGCAATGCCGCCATCGACCTCGCCGCCGCGGCCAGCCTGGGTATCCAGGTGTGCGGCACCGACAGTTACAAGCACGCGGCGCCGGAGCTGACCTGGGCGCTGATCATGGCCCAGACCCGCAACCTGCTCAGCGAAGCCAGCGCCCTGCGCGCCGGCCTCTGGCAACAGGGGCTGGGCGGCGACCTGCACGGCAAGACCCTGGGCATTCTCGGCCTGGGCAGCATCGGCCAGCGGGTGGCGCAGTTCGGCCAGGTGTTCGGCATGCGGGTGATCGCCTGGAGCGAGAACCTCACCGCCGAGCGGGCCGCGGCGGCCGGCGTGACCTACGTGAACAAGCAGCAGTTGTTCGAACAGGCCGACGTGCTCTCGGTGCATCTGGTGCTCAGCGAGCGCAGCCGCGGTCTGGTGGACGCCCAGGCGCTGGCCTGGATGAAACCCTCGGCGCTGCTGGTCAATACCGCCCGTGGGCCGATCGTCGATGAAGCGGCGCTGATCAGCGCCCTCGAACGCGGGCGCCTGGCCGGCGCGGCGCTGGATGTGTTCGAGCAGGAGCCGCTACCCCTCGACCATCCGTTGCGCCGCCTGCCCAATGTGCTGGCCACGCCCCATGTCGGTTATGTCAGCCAGCAGAACTACCGACAGTTCTTCACCCAGATGATCGAGGACATCCAGGCCTGGGCCGCCGGCCAGCCGATCCGTCAGCTGGGCTGAAACCACCTCGGGCATTGCGCCAGCACTGCCCTGCACCATCATCGGGCGCGGGCGGTTTTTCCCCGCACCGCCTGCTTGCATCCCCCTCACCGTTTTCGCGCCCGTGCCAGAAAACCTCGCCCCCGGCCGGTGCGCGAGACTGCCTTTCGTCGGCTTTATTCCAGGGCAGCGCAACCTTCGCCCCGAGAAAACCTAATCGTCATGCCCGCGCTCTAACTTCTGTCCTAGACTGGAATTCAAAAAGTGACCGGACAGTCACCCCCGAGGAAATAAAGTCGAAACTTTTGGCTCACGCCTTGGGTCAGGTTAAAGGTAGGGCCTTCGCGACTGGTGCAATCCTTGCAACGGCCCCTTCACCCTCTTTGCGTCGACGCATGAGGCTGCGTTCGGCTTTCGCATGTGCAACGTTTTTGTGCCCGGCCACCGGATTGGCCTTTTGACACCGCCGGCAGATGCCAGGAACAGATCAATAAAACGGGAGAAACAGATGACCAGTGCCGTATTGCAAACCCAGGGAAAGCATCCTCTGCCGCTGGCCGGTGAGACGGCCTCCACATCGATTCTCGCCCCAGGTGGCAAGACGTCACTGCCCTTGATCCACCACAACCCCAATCGCAAGAAGGTCCTGTTCGTCACCTCGGAAATCGCCGACCTGGTCAAGACCGGCGGCCTGGGCGACGTCTCGGCGGCCCTGCCCCGCGCCATGGCGCACCTGCACGATGTACGCCTGCTGATCCCCGGCTACCGGCAGGTGATGCACAGCGAAAACCCGATTCATATCATTGGCGAGCTCGGCGGCCACGCGGCCCTGCCGGCCTGCAAGATCGGGCGCATGGACATGCCCGACGGCCTGGTGATCTATGTGCTGATCTGCCCCGAACTCTATGAGCGCGAAGGCACGCCCTACGGCGCCAACAACGGCCGCGACTGGCCGGACAACCATATTCGCTTTGCCCGCCTGGGCCTGGCCGCCGCCGACATCGCCGCCAACCTGGCACAGATCCACTGGTGCCCGGACCTGGTGCACGCCCATGACTGGCCCGCCGGGCTGGCGCCGGCCTATATGCACTGGCGCGGGCAACGCACGCCGACCCTGTTCACCATCCACAACCTGGCGTACCAGGGCGTGGTCAGCCTGGCCTCCTGCCCGGAGCTGGGCATTCCCGAACACGCCCTGCAACAGGAAGGCATGGAGTTCTACGGCAAGCTGTCGTTCCTCAAGGCCGGCATGGCCTACGCCAGCCACATCACCACCGTCAGCGCCACCTATGCCCAGGAAATCACCACCCCGGCCTTCGGCTGCGGGCTTGACGGTTTCCTCGCCAGCAAGACCCAGCAAGGCCTGCTCAGCGGCATCCCCAACGGCATCGACGAAAGCTGGGACGCCGCCACCGATCCGCACCTGTCCACGCCCTTCGCCATCGGCGACTGGCAAGGCAAGGCCGCCAATGCCGCCCATGTACGGCGGATGTTCGGCCTCGACCCCGGCAGCGGTCCGCTGTTCGCCGTGGTCTCGCGCCTGGTCTACCAGAAAGGCCTGGACCTCACCGAAGGCGTGGCCGAGTACATCGTCAAGTCCGGCGGCCAGATCGCCATTATCGGTCGCGGCGAACCGGAAGAAGAACAGGCCATGCGCGCCCTGGCTGCGCGTTTCCCCGGGCGCATCGGGGTGAACATCGGCTTCAACGAAACCGACGCCCGCCGCATGTTCGCCGGCAGCGACTTCCTGCTGATGCCTTCGCGCTACGAGCCCTGCGGCCTGAGCCAGATGTACGCCCAGCGCTTCGGTTCGTTGCCGGTGGCGCGCAATACCGGCGGCCTGGCCGACACCATCGAGAACGGCGTCACCGGCTTTCTGTTCGACGAGTCCACGGTGGCCAGCTACGAAGAGGCCCTGAGCCGCGCCTTCAAGGTGTTCGCCTATCCGCAGTTGCTCAACGCCATGCGCTGCCGGGCCATGGCCGCGCCCTTCAACTGGTGCAAGGCGGTGGAGCCCTACGCCGAACTCTATGAACAGCTGGTGGCCAAGGCCTTGGGAAAATCGGCCAAACCCTGAGAGGGCACCCCAAGATGCCGTCAAGGACACTGGAAACCTGGCCCCACGGCACCGTTCCACTCGATGCCCAGCGCACCCGCTTCGCCCTCTGGGCGCCGGATGCGCAGCACGTCAGCGTCGAACTCGAACACGGTGTGTCGCTGCCCATGCTGCCCCAGGCCAACGGCTGGTTCATGGTCGTCGGCCATTCCCCGCCCGGCACCCGCTACCGCTTCAACATCGACAATGAGATCCGCGTCCCCGACCCGGCATCCCGGGCCCAGGACGGCGATGTCCATGGCCCCAGCCTGGTGGTCGATCCCCGGGCCTATCGCTGGCAGCACCCGCACTGGCAAGGCCGGCCGTGGCACCAGGCGGTGATCTACGAGTTGCATGTGGGGGTGCTGGGCGGTTACCGCGAAGTGAAAAAACACTTGCCGCGCCTGGCCCAGCTGGGCATCACCGCCATCGAGCTGATGCCCCTGGCGGAGTTTCCCGGCGATCGCAACTGGGGCTACGACGGCGTCCTGCCTTATGCGCCGGAAGCCTCCTACGGCTCGCCCGACGACCTCAAGCACCTGATCGACTGCGCCCACGGCCTGGATCTCGCGGTGATGCTCGACGTGGTCTACAACCACTTCGGCCCCGACGGCAACTACCTGCACCACTACGCCAAGGCCTTCTTCAGGGAAGACCGGCATACGCCCTGGGGCGCGGCCATCGACTTCCGCCGCCAGCCGGTACGCGACTTCTTTATCGACAATGCCCTGATGTGGCTGCTGGAGTACCGCTTCGACGGCCTGCGCCTGGACGCGGTGCATGCGATCGACGACCCGGACTTCCTGTCCGAACTGGCGCAGCGGGTACGCCAACGGATCGACCCGGCGCGACAGGTCTGGCTGACCGTGGAAAACGAGTACAACCAGGCCAGCCTGCTGGAGCAGCACTTCGATGCGCAGTGGAACGACGACGGCCACAACGCCCTGCATGTGTTGCTCACCGGCGAAACCGACGCCTACTACGCCGACTTCGCCAAACGCCCCACCGAGAAACTGGCGCGCTGCCTGAGCCAGGGCTTCGCCTACCAGGGCCATGTCACGCGCCACGGCACCGCTCGCGGCGAACCCAGCGGCCACCTGCCGCCCAGCGCTTTCGTGCTGTTTTTGCAGAACCACGACCAGATCGGCAACCGCGCCTTCGGCGAACGCCTGGTGCGCCTGGCCGAGCCACAGGCGTTGCGGGCGGCCACGGTGCTGTTGTTGCTGTCGCCGATGATCCCGCTGCTGTTCATGGGCGACGAGCTGGCGGCGCCGCAGCCCTTCCTGTTTTTCACCAGCCACCACGGCGAACTGGCGGATGCGGTGCGCGAAGGCCGACGCGACGAATTCGCCGCCTTCAGCGCCTTCGCCGATCCGCATAAACGCGAGCAGATTCCCGACCCGAACGCGCCGGACACCTTCCTTGCGTCGAGGCCGCAGGCGGACCCAGCCCAGGGCGAACAGACCCTGGCGCTGTATCGCCAACTGTTGCAACTGCGCCGCGAGCACATCGTGCCCTGCCTGCCCGGCGCCGAAGCCCTGGGCGCCGAGGTGCTGGCCGAGGGCGCCCTGTGTGCCCGCTGGCGCCTGGGCAATGGCCAGGAGCTGCGCATTGACCTCAACCTGAGCCCGCACCAGGTCGAGCAACGGCCACCGAATACCACGCAGCGCCTGTTCGATTACCCGGCCCAGGCGTTCGAACGCTTGCAGCAAGGCTATCTCGCCCCCTATAGCGCACTGGTCAGCCTCGGCGTGGCCGCCCCACTGCCTGACCTTGACGGAGAACGCCCATGAGCGACGCGCAACTGGAAATCCTCGCCAGCCGAGCCGGCCTGGCCGTCGACTGGATCGACGCCAACGGCCGCCCGCAACGGGTCGAGCCGCGGGTGCTGCGAAGCGTGCTGGCCAGCCTCGGCCATCCGGCCGACAACGACCAGCAGATCGAAGCCAGCCTGCGCCAGCTGCTACAGGTGCAACAGAGCCGGCAACTGCCACCGCTGCTGACCGCCGATGCCGGCCAGGGCCTGGACCTGGGGCATTACTTCGCCCCGGACACGCCCTGCGAAATCCACCTGGAAGACGGCAGCGTGCTCAACCTCAAGCTGGACGCCAACTCCATGCTGCCGGGCCTGGTGCCGGTGGGTTACCAGGAGGTGAGCATCGCCGGCCAGCACTTCACCCTGGCCGTGGCGCCCGAGCGCTGCTACAGCGTCGCCGATGCCGTGGACCAGGCCACGCCCCGCGCCTGGGGCCTGAGCGTGCAGCTGTATTCGCTGCGCCGCAGCGGCGATGGCGGTTATGGCGATACCCAGGCACTGGAAGACCTGGTCCGGGTCGCCGGCGAACGGGGCGCCGAGGCCATTGCCATCAGCCCGCTGCATGCCATGTTCAGCAGCGACACCGGACGCTACAGCCCTTATTCGCCGTCCAGCCGGCTGTTTCTCAACAGCCTGTACGCCGCGCCCGGGACCATTCTCGGCGAGCGGGCCTGGCGCAGCGCCATCGACGCCAGTGGCCTGGGGCCGCAGCTGCAACAGCTGGAACAACAGCCGATGGTCGACTGGCCGGTGGCGGCCCAGGCTCGGCAGAAAGTCCTGCGCGCGCTTTATGAAGGTTTCTGCCAGGGCGAACATCCGCTGCACCAGGATTTCGCCAGTTTCCGCCACGCCAGCGGCGAGGCCCTGGAAAACCACTGCCGCTTCGAAGCCATCCAGGCCCAGCGCGCGGCCCGTGGCGAAAGCCTCGACTGGCGCGAATGGCCCGATGCCTGGCGCACCCCGCGCAGCCCGGCGCTGGCACATTTCGCCGTGGAACACGCCAGCGACATCGGCTTTTATGCCTTCTGCCAATGGTTGATCGCCCGTTGCCTGGAGCGCGTGCAGAGCACCGCCCGCAGCAGCGGTATGGGCATCGGCCTGATCGCCGACCTGGCGGTGGGCGCCGACGGCGGCGGCAGCCAGGCCTGGAGCCGCCAGGACGAACTGCTGGCGGCGCTGACCGTCGGCGCGCCGCCGGACATTCTCAATCGCCAGGGCCAGGGTTGGGGCATTTCCGCCTTTTCCCCGGAGGGCCTGGTGCGCAATGGCTTCCATGCCTTTATCGAAATGCTCCGGGCCAACTTCGCCCATGCCGGCGGCCTGCGCATCGACCATGTGATGGGTTTGCAGCGGCTGTGGGTGATCCCCCTCGGCGCCCCGCCCTGCGACGGCGCCTACCTGTATTACCCGGTGGACGACCTGCTGCGCCTGCTGACCCTGGAGTCGCACCGGCACCAGGCGATCGTCCTCGGCGAAGACCTCGGCACGGTGCCCGACGGCCTGCGGGAAAAACTCAGCGCGCGGGCCATGCTCGGCATGCGCGTGCTGCTGTTCGAGCAGGAGCATGGCACGCATTTCCGGCCGATCCTCGACTGGCCGGACAACGCCCTGGCGACCACCAGCACCCATGACCTGCCGACCCTCAACGGCTGGTGGCAGGGCCGCGACATCGACTGGAGCGCGCGCCTGGGCCTGGTGGACGAAAGCGGCGAAACCCATTGGCGCGAACACCGCCAACGCGAACGCGAGGGCCTGCGCCACGCCCTGAGCCGCGATCCGCAGAACTTTCGTGAGGACACTCACGAAGCCGACCAGGTGGTGGACGCCAGCGTGCGCTTCCTCGGCCATACCCGTGCGCCGCTGGTGCTGCTGCCCCTGGAAGACGCCCTGGGCATCGACGAACAGGCCAACCTGCCCGGCACCCTCGACAGCCATCCCAACTGGCGCCGGCGCCTGGCCGGCAGCAGCGCGGCCTTGCTCGACGACCCGGACGCCGCGCGCCGCCTGGAACTGCTGGCCTGCGCCCGGCTGCAGGCCCACGAGCGCGACCGATGAACCAAGCGACGACCCGGCCTGTGCGGGCTACCTTGCGCCTGCAGTTTCATCGCGGCTTCAGCCTCGACGACGCAGTGCCGCTGGTGCCCTACTTCGCCCGCCTGGGCATCAGCCACCTGTACGCGTCGCCGCTGCTGTGCGCCCGCGCCGGCTCGATGCACGGCTACGACGTGGTCGACCCGACCCGGGTCAACCCCGAGCTGGGTGGCGAGGCCGCGCTGGAGCGCCTGGTCCGCAGCCTGCGCCAGCACGACATGGGCCTGCTGCTGGATATCGTCTCCAATCACATGGCGGTCGGCGGCGCGGACAACCCCTGGTGGCAGGACCTGCTGCGCTGGGGGCGCCTGAGCCCCTATGGCGAGTTCTTCGATATCCAGTGGCACTCCCCCGACCCCTTGATGGAAGGCCAGTTGCTGCTGCCGTTCCTCGGCAGCGACTACGGCGTGGCCCTGCAGGAAGGCACGCTGCGGCTGTGCTTCGATGCCGAACGGGGCGAGTTTCATGTCGAGCACTACCAGCATCACTTCCCGATCTGCCCCAGCGACTATGGCGAGCTGCTGCGGGTCCCGGGCGAGCTCGACGCCGAATCGGCCGAGCGCCTCAAGCCACTGGCCGATGCCTTCAGCACCCTGCGCTACCAACCCGACGCCCACACCCAGGCCGAACCCTTGCAGCGGCAATTGCAGGACGCCGCCAGTGCCCCACAGGTCCGCGCGGCCATCGAGCAGCAGCTGGCGCAGTATGACGCGCGCCAGCCGGAGGGCTTCGCCCGCCTGCACGCCCTGCTGGAGCAACAGAGTTATCGCCTGGCCAGCTGGCGCACCGCGGCGGACGACATCAACTGGCGGCGCTTCTTCGACATCAACGAACTGGGTGGGCTGCGGGTCGAGCGCCCGGCGGTGTTCGAGGCCACCCACGGGAAAATCTTCCAGCTGATCGCCGCCGGCCTGGTGGACGGGCTGCGCATCGACCATATCGACGGCCTGGCCGATCCCCGCGGCTACTGCCGCAAGCTGCGGCGCCGGGTCGATGCGCTGCGCCCCGGCCAGCACCTGCCGATCTACGTGGAAAAGATCCTTGGCGCCGGCGAAACCCTGCGTCGCGACTGGGGCGTGGACGGCAGCACCGGCTATGAATTCATGAACCAGCTGTCGCTGCTGCAACACGACCCGCAAGGCGCCGAGCCGTTGGCCGAACTCTGGAGCCGGCACAGCGAACGCCCGGCGGCCTTTCTCGAAGAAGCTCGGCTGGCGCGCCAGCAGTTGCTCAACGGCTCGCTGGCCAGCGACTTCGAAAGCGTGGCCCAGGCCCTGCTGCAAGTGGCGCGCAACGACGTGATGAGCCGCGACCTGACCCTGGGCGCCATCCGCCGCGCCTTGCAGGAACTGATCGTGCACTTCCCGGTGTATCGCACCTACATCGGCGCCTGCGGGCGCTCGGCGGCGGACGAGGCGTTTTTCCAGCAGGCCCTGCAAGGCGCCCGCGACACCCTGGGCGAAGCCGACTGGCCGGTGCTGGCCTACCTGCAACAGTGGCTCGGCGGCCGCGGCTGGCGCCAGCTGCCACCGGGGCGCCAGCGCAAGGTGCTCAAGCATGCCTGCGTGCGCTTCCAGCAATTGACCTCGCCGACCGCGGCCAAGGCGGTGGAAGACACCGCGCTCTATCGCTCGGCGGTGCTGCTGTCGCGCAACGACGTGGGTTTTTCCACCGAGCAGTTCTGCGCCCCGGTGGAAGCTTTCCACGCGGTCTGCCGCGAGCGCCTGGCGACCTTCCCCGACAACCTGCTGGCCAGCGCCACCCACGATCACAAGCGCGGCGAAGATGCCCGCGCGCGCCTGGCGGTGCTCAGCGAACTCACCCCCTGGTACGTCGCACAGGTCGAACACTGGCGCCGCCTGGCCCAGGCCCTGCGCAGCGATCCCCAGGCGCCCGGCGCCGGTGACGAGCTGATTCTCTATCAGGCCCTGCTCGGCAGCTGGCCACTGGAACTGCACAGCGACGACAGCCAGGGCCTGCGGGACTATGCCCGGCGCCTCTGGCAATGGCAGGAAAAAGCCCTGCGCGAAGCCAAGCTGCACAGCAGTTGGGCGGCGGCCAACGAGGCCTATGAAAGTGCGGTCCACCAGTTTATCGAGCGGCTGTTGCTCAGCCCCGAGGGCCTGCCGTTGCGCAGCGCCATAGGCACAGCCGTGCAGCGCATCGCGCCCGCTGGCGCCCTCAACGGCCTGGCTCAATCCTTGCTGCGCATGACCGTGCCCGGCGTGCCGGACCTGTATCAGGGCAACGAGTTCTGGGACTTCAGCCTGGTGGACCCGGACAACCGCCGCCCGGTGGACTTCGCCACCCGACAGCAGGCTCTGGACCCCTGCGGCGAAACCATGGAACTGTTGGCGAATTGGCGCGACGGGCGCATCAAGCAGGCCCTGATCGCCGCCACGCTAGAGCGCCGCGGCGAGTACCCGCAGCTGTTTCGCCGGGGCACCTACCAACCGCTGGAAGTACAGGGCCGACACGCCGACAAGGTGCTGGCCTTCATGCGCGAACACCAGGGCCAGCGCGCCGTGGTGATAGTGCCCAGGCTGGTCGCCGGGCTGCTGGAAAGCGGCGCGCATCCCCGGGTCGACGCGCCGGATTGGGGCGATACGCGAGTGCATCTGCCATTCGCCGCGCCAGGACAAAACCTGAAGGGACTTTTTTCCACGGGGGCAGTCACACCCCACAAGGATCTGATGATCAGCAGCGCATTGCGGGATTTCCCGGTCAACCTCTTCATCCAAACTTGAGTTCAGTTCAGGAGCATTGCGATGAGTACCGACGACAAACGCATTCGTGAGTTCGCCTATCAAATCTGGGAATCGGAAGGCCGGCCCGACGGCCAGGAACACCGGCATTGGGAAATGGCCCGCAAGCTGGCCGAAGCCGAGGCCCTGGCCCCGAGCAAACCACCCAGGGCGACCCGCGCCGCCAGCGCCAAGCCTGGCAAGCCCGCGGCAAAGCCCAAGGCCGTCGCCAAACCCGCGGCGGCGGCACCCCTTGTGCCTCCTGGAGAAAGGACGCCTCCTGGAGAAAAGGTGCCGCCCGGAGGCAAAAGCAGCGCGGCGAAAAAGCCACGAGCACCGCGCAAGCCAGCGGCCAGCTGACGACCTTTCGCCAAGGCGCTCGCGCCACCCTCCACTGCCGGCCTTGCCCATGTGCGTGGCGCGCCCGTGCGCCACAGGGAGCCTGTTCGCCCATCTGATTCCCAGGAGCCTCCATGACCACGTCCAAAACAGCCACCACGCCGAAAACCTCGCCAGCGACCGAACCCTCGCGCATCCGCGAAGGCCTGCCCTTCCCGCTCGGCGCGACCTGGGACGGCCTGGGGGTCAACTTCGCGCTGTTCTCGGCCAATGCCACCAAGGTCGAGCTGTGCCTGTTCGATGCCACGGGCGAAGTCGAACTGGAACGCATCGAACTGCCGGAATACACCGACGAGATCTTCCACGGCTACCTGCCCGACGCCCATCCCGGGCTGATCTACGGCTACCGGGTGCACGGCCCCTACGACCCGGCCAACGGTCATCGCTTCAACCCCAACAAACTGTTGATCGACCCCTATGCCAAGCAACTGGTGGGCGAGCTGAAATGGTCCGAGGCACTGTTCGGCTACACCATCGGGCATCCCGATGCCGACCTCAGTTTCGACGAGCGCGACAGCGCGCCCTTCGTGCCGAAATGCAAAGTGATCGACCCGGCCCACACCTGGGGCCACGATCATCGGGTCAGCGTGCCCTGGGACAAAACGATCATTTATGAGACTCACGTGCGCGGCTTCACCATGCGTCATCCCTCGGTGCCGGAAGCGGTGCGCGGCACCTTCGCCGGGCTGATGGTCGACGATGTGCTGGAGCACATTCGCAAGCTCGGGGTGTCCTCGGTAGAGCTGTTGCCGATCCATGCCTTCGTCAACGACCAGCACCTGCTGCACAAGGGCATGACCAACTACTGGGGCTACAACAGCATCGCCTTCTTCGCCCCCGACCCGCGCTACCTGGCCAGTGGCAAGATCGCCGAATTCAAGGAAATGGTCGCGCACCTGCACGAAGCCGGGCTCGAACTGATACTCGACGTGGTCTACAACCACACCGCCGAGGGCAACGAGCAAGGCCCGACCCTGTCCATGCGCGGCATCGACAATGCCTCCTACTACCGCCTGATGCCCGACGACAAACGCTTCTATATCAATGACTCCGGGACCGGCAACACCCTCGACCTGAGCCACCCCTGCGTGCTGCAGATGGTCACCGACTCGCTGCGCTACTGGGCCACGGAAATGCACGTGGACGGTTTCCGCTTCGACCTGGCGACCATTCTCGGGCGTTATCACGATGGCTTCGACGAGCGCCACAGCTTCCTCGTGGCCTGTCGCCAGGACCCGGTGCTGCGCCAGGT
>NZ_JACMZT010000056.1:0-34899 GCF_017349615.1 Pseudomonas sp. GW531-T4 | reverse complement strand
TGGCGAGCCGCTGTACCCGCTCGGATAACGACAATAATCAGGAGCGTCTCCATGTCCTTACAAGGCAAGACCCTGTTCATCACCGGCGCCAGTCGTGGCATCGGCCGCGAGATCGCCCTGCGGGCGGCGCGGGACGGGGCCAATATCGTGATCGCGGCGAAAAGCGCCGACCCTCATCCCAAGCTGCCCGGCACCATCTTCAGCGTGGCCCGCGAGGTCGAGGCGCTGGGGGGCAAGGCCCTGGCCCTGCAAGTGGACGTGCGTGACGAAGAGGTGGTGCGCCAGGCCCTGGCCAAGGCCGCCGAGCAGTTCGGCGGCATCGATGCGCTGGTCAACAATGCGGGGGCAATCAAGCTGACCGGGGTGCAACACATCGAGCTCAAGCGCTTCGACCTGATGCACCAGATCAACACCCGCGCCGTGCTGCTGTGCAGCCAGGCGGCCCTGCCCTACCTGAAAAGCAGCGGCGGCCACATTCTCAACCTGTCGCCGCCGCTGAACCTGGCGAGCAAATGGTTCGCCCAGTACAGCCCCTACACCGTGACCAAATACGGCATGAGCATGCTGACCCTGGGCATGAGCGAGGAATTCAAGAACTACGGCATCAGCGTCAACTCGCTGTGGCCGCAGACCATGATCGCCACCGCCGCCATCGAGTTCCAGCTGGGTTCGCGCGAGTCGTTCAAGCATGCGCGCACGCCTGCGATCATGGCCGACGCGGCCTATGCGATCCTTTCCAGCAGCCAGCGCCGCATCACCGGGCGCTTGCTGATCGACGAGGAAATACTGCGCGAACAGGGGGTGAGCGATTTCGCCCATTACCGCTTCGATCCCGACAGCAGCGAAGAGCTGATGACGGATCTGTTTATCGATTGAAAAAACGCAGGGCGCCAATCGCGAGCAAGCTCGCTCCTACAGGTCAGGTGCAGAACCTGTAGGAGCGAGCTTGCTCGCGATGAACGATAACGCGATCCCAAGCCACGCCCGGGACCGGAAACGTTCGCTCAATACTCGACCCGCACATCCCCCTTCGGCACGCTGCAGCAGGACAGGATGTAGCCTTCGGCTTCGTCTTCCTCGGTGATGCCACCGTTGTGGTCCATCTCCACTTCACCGCCCAGCTTGAGCACCTTGCAGGTGCCGCAGATGCCCATGCCGCAGGCCTTGGGGATCATCAGGCCAAGCTTGGCCGCGGCGGCATGGACAGTCTCGCCCGGCGCCACGCGGATGCTCTTGCCGGAAGCGGTGAACTCCACCTGGTGCAGGTCGGCGACGTCGATTTCCGGCGCCTCGGCGGCCTGTTCGGCCTGTTCCACGGCGTCGGCACGGGCTTCCGGTGGCGTCGCGCCGAAGGATTCCTCGTGGTAGCGCGACATGTCGAAGCCACTGGCCTCGAGCAGGCGCTTGACCGCGTTCATGTAAGGGGTCGGGCCGCAGCAGAACACCTCGCGTTCGAGGAAGTCCGGCGCCATCAGCTCCAGCATCTTGTGGTTCAGGTAGCCGCGATAACCGGCCCAGGGCTCGCCCAGGCCATGTTTCTCGCAGATCAGGTGCAGGCTGAAGTTGTCGATCCGCGACGCCATGTGCTCCAGCTCGCGGTGATAAATGATGTCCTTCGGCGAGCGCGCGCTGTGGATAAACACCATGTCGACATTGCCGTTGGTGTCGTAGAACCAGCGCGCCATGGACATCACCGGGGTGATGCCGACGCCGCCGCTGAGGTACAGGACTTTCGGGCTCGGGAAGTCGATGGCGTTGAACAGCCCCACCGGCCCGTGCACCGCCAGCTCCTGGCCTTCGTGCAGGGTGTCGTGCAGCCAGTTGGACACCTTGCCGCCAGGGACGCGCTTGATGGTCACCGAGAAGCTGTAGGGCACCGAGGGCGAGCTGGAAATGGTGTAGGAACGCATGATCGGCTGGCCTTCGATCTCCAGCTCCAGGGTGACGAACTGCCCCGGCTTGAAGAAGAACATGATCGGCTGGTCGGCCATGAAACAGAAGGTGCGCACGTCCCAGGTTTCCTGGATGACTTTGACGCAACGGACGATGTGTCGGCCATTGGCCCAGGTCTGGGTGGTTACCGGGTTCAGGAAGTTGTTGGACATGCTGATCTCCACGGCCGACTGCCGGCCTTTATGGTGGCGATTGTGCGCAGGCCCATAAACACCCATTTACCTATCTGCGACATTCACATACTTATCGCGACCAGCCCCCAACCACCGGGGCTTGCGCGTCGGGAACAGATTGGGCCATGTCGCCCATGGATAAGGTTCTGGACCGCGCCGGCCCCACACTCGCCTCAACTGATAACCGCTGATTTTCTTTCAGCCTTGCGTAGCAACCGTAGTCACTTTCGCCGGCCACACAGATGGCCATGAGGACCAAAACGATGGACGTCACCGCAACCCTGAGCCTGGGCGATCCGCTGGAACCCGCACGCAAGGCCACCGCACAAATGCTCCAAGAACGCGAGCGGACCTTTTCCCTGCCGCAGCCGTTCTATTGCGACGAGCGCCTGTTCGATATCGACATGCAGGAGATCTTCCAGAAGGAATGGCTGATCGCCGGCATGACCTGCGAGATCCCGACCAAGGGCAACTACATGACCCTGCAGGTCGGCAAGAACCCGATCATCGTGATCCGTGGCGCCGACGGCGTGGTCCATGCCTTCCACAACGTCTGCCGCCACCGCGGTTCGCGCCTGTGCACCAGCGATAAGGGCAAGGTCGCCAAGCTGGTCTGCCACTACCACCAGTGGACCTACGAGCTGGACGGCCGCCTGCTGTTCGCCGGCACCGAGATGGGCGCCGACTTCGACATGAAGCAGTACGGCCTCAAGCCGGTGAACGTGAAGACCGCCGGTGGCTACATCTTCATCAGCCTCGCGGAAAACCCGCCGGCCATCGATGACTTCCTGGCGACCCTGACGCACTACATGGAACCCTACGACATGGAGAACACCAAGGTGGCGGTGCAAACCACCTTGATGGAAAAGGCCAACTGGAAGCTGGTGCTGGAGAACAACCGCGAGTGCTACCACTGCGGCGGTTCACACCCGGAACTGCTGAAGACCCTGCTGGAGTGGGACGACGTCACCGACCCGCGCGCCGACCAGGCGTTCAAGGACCACGTGAGCGCCTGCGCCACCGCCTGGGAAGCCGAGAAGATCCCTTACGCCCACGCCAGCTTCGGCCTGCGTAACCGCATCGTGCGCATGCCGCTGCTCAAGGGCACCGTGTCCATGACCATGGACGGCAAGCAGGGCTGCGCCAAGCTGATGGGCCGGATCAAGAACCCGGACCTGGGCTCGATGCGCATCCTGCACCTGCCGCACTCGTGGAACCACTGCATGGGCGACCACATCATCGTGTTCACCGTGTGGCCGATCAGCGCCCAGGAAACCATGGTCACCACCAAGTGGCTGGTGCACAAGGACGCGGTCGAAGGCGTGGACTACGACGTCGAGCGCATGCGCCAGGTGTGGGATGCCACCAACGACCAGGACCGTCGCCTGGCCGAAGAGAACCAGCGTGGCATCAACTCCACGGCCTACCAGCCAGGCCCGTACTCCAAGACCTACGAGTTCGGCGTGGTCAACTTCGTGGACTGGTACAGCGAGCGCATGCTGAGCAACCTCGGCGCCGAACCGGCTCCGTACCTCAAGGGCGTGCCGGTTCACGGCTGACCCCGAGTCCTTGCTCGCGATGACCGCGACCCGGTGCATCTGCCACACCGGGTTATCGTTCATCGCGAGCAAGCTTCGCTCCTACCAGGACGAAGTCGCTGTACAAAATCTGATCTACCCCCTTCCCGGCCATGGCCGACAAGGCCCCCAGCCTTCCGCGAACAAGTTATCCACATCTCCACCCACAGCAAATGTGGGCAACTCGGCTTTCAGCCGGCTGATTCATTGTCAGAACCTGAAGAAAATCCGTGACTTATCCAGAAAGGCCTTTTCCATAAAGCTTTGATCGTTTTTTGATCATTAGCCTGTAAGCCACGTATTTAAAGGGTCATAGACGAAGGCGAACACCTTATCCACAGAAGCGCCAACAGACTTTGGGGGCAACTTCGCAGTGAAAGGCATCGGGCTGTGGAAAACCGCCGAATAGCGCGAAATATCGAGGCTTCAGTACCGCCGACAGGACAAAACCCCGGAGTTGACTGTTTTTTGATCAACCCTCTGAAAGTCGCTTTTTATAAGGCTCTCAGCGGACAGCGAACATCTTATCCACAAAGAGGCCAACAGACTTTGGGGGCAAGTCGGCAGCAGCAGAGGAGCGAGGGAATTCCTTATCCACAGAAAAACCTTCGGAAAAACCTCGACTTAGCTTGATCATTTTTCGTACAACGCGCTGTAGCGCTTGATTGGCGAGGCTTGCAGAGAGGGACGAACATCTTATCCACAGAGGCGCGCACAGGGATTGTGGGTAACCGTGGATGCAGGAGGGGAATCAGTCACAAGCAAGCCGCGCCCCTATAGGAGCGAAGCTTGCTCGCGATAACGGTGGAGCGACAGGCCTGGCCCTAACGGACCACGCCTTCTTCGATCAACAGCTTGAGGATGGCCTCGGCCCCGGCTTCGGCGCTGACGCCCTTGAGCACCTGGCCGCCACCGCCGCTGGCCTTGGCGGTCGCGGCTTTCATGCGGTCGGCGCCGCTCTTGGCCTTGATCACTTTCAGGCGCTTGGGCCGGGGTTTGGCCGGTTGCAGGGTGGCGCTGGTGAACAACTCATCGTCGAGCACTTCCACCTGCCGCGCCTGCAGCACCCCGCGTCGGGCCGGGCCGTAGGCACTCTGCCGTGGCTTGGGCGCGGCGTTATCCACAGTGGCGAGGAACGGCAGGCGCACCTTCAGCCGACGGCGCTGGCCACGCGGCAGGGCTTGCAGCACCAGGGCCACGCCACTGTCGATGGATTCCACCTGGGCCAGGCCCACCACCAGCGGCCAGCCGAGGTTTTCCGCCAGCAGGAACGGCAGCATGCCCGAACCTTCGCCGGTTTCCGCCTGGCTGCCGGTGAGCACCACTTGCGCCCCGGCATCGCGCAGATAATCGGTCAGCGCCGGCAGCGCGTCGGCACCGGCCGACTGCTCCAGCACGTGCATCTGTTCCAGGCCCATGCCCAGGTACGCGCGCAGGGCCGGTTCGGCGATATCACCGGCATGCAGCACCTGCAGCCTGTCCCCGGCCAGTTGCAGCCCCAACTCGACCGCCCGCGCATCCTGCTCGGCACGCCGTGGGCGACCGGAAGTCGGGTGGGCGCCGATGGACACCAGGCTGATCACATTAGTACTCATAACCCTATCCTTCCCTTAAGCCGCATCGCGCTTGGCGCCGTTGCGGTAGGCCTCTACCGCCGCGATCAAGGCTTGAAGAAGCTCGGCGCTTTCGCCAATCACCGACAGGTCGGCGCGTTTGATCATGTCGCAGCCCGGATCGAGGTTGATCGCCACCACCTTGTCGCAGGCACCGATGCCCTGCAGGTGCTGGATCGCCCCGGAAATCCCCACCGCCACGTACACCCGGGCGGTGACCCAGGTGCCCGAGGCGCCGACCTGACGGTCGCGGGCCATGAAACCGTCGTCCACCGCCACCCGCGACGCGCCTTCGGTGGCGCCCAGGGCCGCGGCGGTCCTGTGGAAAAGCTCCCAGTCCTTGACCCCGTTGCCGCCGGAGAAAATGAATTCGGCCTCGGCCATGGGAATCGCCGCTGGGTCGACCGCCACCGCGCCCAGGTCTTCGATCCGCGCCAGGCTGCGCGCCACCGTTGTGGATAACTCCACCGGCAGGGCTTCGTGGCGGGTTTCGCTGACCGGCTCGGCGCATTCGGCGGCGGCCAGGATCAAGCGTGCCAGCGGCCGGGCCAGGTCCTGCAAGCCGGCACCGGCACGGCCGATGCACTGCTCGTCCTTGACCTGCCAGACCCGCGTGGCCGGGCGTTCGCCCAGGGCCGCGGCAAAGCGTCGGCCCAGTTCGCCGCCACCGGTACGGCTGTCGGGCAGCAACCAGTGACGCGGGCTGAACTGGTTATCCACAGCCCGCAGGCCCTGGACCCGTTGTTCCGGTGCATAACCGCTGAATTCGTTGCCTTCCAGCACCAGCAGGCGGTCGACGCCGGCCGTGGCGAAGGCGTTTTCCTTGTGCTCGCCGAACACCACCGCCAGCACCGCGCCGTCCTTGCCGGCCAGCTGATGGGCCAGGCCCAGCAGGTCGCGGTCGTGGCTGCTCAGGCGGCCGCCGACCATGTCCGGCACCACGCTGATGTAGAACGCCGGCTGCGCCACCTGATGCAACGGCAGCTGGACTTCGACCGCAGCACTGCGCTTGACCGCCCCGCCCTGCTGGGCGCCGCTGCGGTCGATGCGCTTGATGCCGTTGGGGCCGATGAAACCGACCCCGTGGGGGTTCTTGCGGATGATGCCGTTGGGCCCCATCCAGCTGTGCTGCGCCGGCTGCATGGCCGCGTGCAGCGGGTGCAGGCGGTTACGGGCGATCCATTCGGCCCGCGGGTCGCGGCGGATAATGTCGCTCATCAGTGGGCCTCCGCAGGTTCACGTTTGGCCGGGGTCGCCGGCTTGCCGGGCGCGGCGTCTTCCAGCAAGGCATCGGCCACCAGTTCGGCAATGTCCTTGATCAGCGGTCGTGGTTCGACCACGCCTTCGAGCATCGCGGTGCATTGTGGACAACCCACGGCCACCAGCTCGGCGCCGGTTTCGCGGATGTCGTCCATGCGCATGTCGGGGATCCGCTGCTTGCCCGGGATGTCGGTGATCGGCGCGCCGCCGCCACCGCCGCAGCAGCGCGAGCGGAAACCGGAACGTTGCATTTCCTTGACCTCGATCCCCAGCGCCCGCAGCACTTCCCGCGGCGCCTCGTACTCGCCGTTGTAGCGGCCCAGGTAGCACGGGTCGTGATAGGTCACGCTGTTGCCTTTGTGCTGGCCCAGATTCAGGGCACCAGCGGTAATCAGCTCGGCCATGTAGGTGCTGTGGTGCTGCACCACGTAGTCGCCACCGAGGGCGCCGTATTCGTTTTTCAGCACATGGAAACTGTGGGGGTCACAGGTGACGATGCGCTTGAAGTTGTACTTGGCCAGGGTCTGGATATTGCGCTTGGCCAGCAGCTGGAAGGTCGCCTCGTCGCCCAGGCGCCGGGCCACGTCGCCGCTGTCGCGCTCTTCCAGGCCGAGTACCGCGAAGTCGACCTTGGCCGCTTTCAGCACTTTGACGAAGGCGCGCAGGGTGCGCTGATTGCGCATGTCGAACGCACCGTCGCCAACCCAGAACAGCACGTCGGTGGTTTTCTTCTCGCCCAGCAGCGCCAGGTTGAGGTCCGCCGCCCAGTTCATCCGCCCGCCCGGGGCAAAACCGCCCGGGTTGTCGGTGGCGATCAGGTTTTCCAGGACTTCGGCGCCCTTGTTCGGGGTGGCGCCCTTCTCCAGGGTCAGGTGACGACGCATGTCGACGATGGCATCGACGTGCTCGATCATCATCGGGCATTCCTCGACGCAAGCGCGGCAAGTGGTGCAGGACCACAGGGTCTCGGCGTCCACCAGGCCGTTGACGATCGGCTGGTGCGGATTGCCGCTGTGTTCGCCAATCGGTTTACCCGGATACGGGCTGCCAGCGAACTTGGCGTCAGTACCGCCCGCCAGGCCAACCACCATGTCCTGGATCAGCTTTTTCGGGTTCAGCGGCTGGCCGGCGGCAAAGGCCGGGCACGCGGCTTCGCATTTACCGCACTGCACGCAGGCGTCGAAGCCCAGCAATTGGTTCCAGGTGAAATCCTTGGGTTTTTCCACGCCCAGCGGCGCGTTCGGGTCTTCCAGGTCCAGCGGCTTGAGGCCTGTGGAACGGCCGCCGCCAAAGCGCTCGGCGCGGCGGTGCCAGGCCAAATGCAGGGCACCGGCGAAGGCGTGCTTCATCGGGCCGCCCCAGGTCATGCCGAAGAACAGCTCGGACACGCCCCACAACACACCGATGCCGAGGATCACCGCCAGTACCCAGCCACCGAAGTTTTCCGGGAGGACCCCGGCCACCGGCAGGGTCACCAGGAAGAACGATGCCGAGAACGCCAGCAGGCTTTTCGGCAGGCGCATCCACGGGCCTTTCGACAGGCGCGCCGGCGGGTTGCGGCGGCGCAGGTAAACGAAGATCGCGCCGACGAACATCACCGCCGACATCAGCAGCAAGGCGTAGCCGAGGATGCGGTTATGCAGGCCGAAACCGTGCACCAGAATCGCCAGCACGATGGACGCCACCGCGCCACCGGCCGTGGCCACGTGGGTGTTGGCGATGTATTTGTCCCGCGCCACCACATGGTGCAGGTCGACCATGTAGCGCTTGGGCATGGCCAGCAGGCCGCCGATCAGGTCGACCTTGGACGCACGGCCCCGGCGCCACATGGCCACCCGCCGCAACGCGCCCAGGACAGCCAGGCCGATGGCTGCGAACAGCAGGATGGGAAGAAGGGTGTTCAACATGGTGGAGCTCCCAAAGACCTCGGGCTTAACTACCTGGATGACTTGCTCGTCCTCTGTAGGAGCGAGGCTTGCCCGCGAAGACGTGCTGACATTCACCGTGGATGTCGGCAGATCCATTGCTTTCGCGGGCAAGCCTCGCTCCTACAGGGTTATCCACAAGCGCTTAGAAATCCTTGCAGATCCGCAGGGCGTCATAGATGGCCGCGTGGGTGTTGCGCTGCGCCACGCAGTCACCGATGCGGAACAGCAGATAACCGTCGCCCGCCTGGCTCAACGAAGGCTGCGGCTTGATCGCGAACAGCGCTTCGACGTCGACCTGGCCCTTGTTGCGCGAACCTTCCTTGAGCGCGTAGTAGATCGCTTCGTCAGGCCGCACGCCGTTCTCCACCACCACCTGGTCGACCACCCGCTCCTCTTTGGCGCCGGTGTATTCGTTCTCCAGCACCGCCACCAGCTTGTCGCCTTCGCGGTAGACCTTTTCCAGCATCATGTCGCCGGTCATGATCACTTCTTTGGGGTACATGCTGCGGTAGTAGGTCGGGAACGACGTACCGCCGATGGCCACGCCCGGCTTGATGTCGTCGGTGACGATCTCGACCTGGCTGCCCTTGTCGGCGAGGAAGTCGGCCACCGACATGCCGGTGAACTCGCAAATGGTGTCGTAGACCAGCACGTTCTTGCCCGGCGCGACCTTGCCGTCGAGCACGTCCCAGCTGCTGACCACCAGCCCTTCGGCGGCGCCCCAGTGCTCGTTCTGCTCGAGGAACGGATGCCCGCCGACGGCCAGCACCACGATGTCCGGACGCAGGTCGAGGATGGTCTCGGCATCGGCCGCGGTCCCCAGGCGCAGGTCGACCTTCAGCCGTGCCAGTTCCAGCTGGTACCAGCGGGTGATGCCGGCGATCTGGTCGCGTTGCGGCGCTTTCGCGGCGGTGGTGATCTGCCCGCCGATCGCTTCTTTCTTCTCGAACAGGGTCACGTCGTGGCCCCGTTCGGCCGCCACCCGTGCCGATTCCATGCCGGCAGGGCCGGCACCGACCACCACCACCTTGCGTTTCGGCCCGGTGGATTTCTCGATGATGTGCGGCACGCCCAGGTACTCACGGGAGGTCGCGGCGTTCTGGATGCACAGCACGTCCAGGCCCTGGTACTGGCGGTCGATGCAGTAGTTGGCGCCCACGCACTGCTTGATCTGGTCGATCTGGCCCATCTTGATCTTGGCGATCAGGTGCGGGTCGGCGATGTGCGCGCGGGTCATGCCGACCATGTCGACATAGCCGCCTTCCAGGATACGGGTAGCCTGGTTCGGGTCCTTGATGTTCTGCGCATGCAGCACCGGAACCTTGACCACTTCCTTGATCCCGGCGGCCAGGTGCAGGAACGGCTCCGGTGGATAACTCATGTTCGGAATCACGTTGGCCAGGGTGTTGTGGGTGTCGCAACCCGAACCCACGACGCCGATGAAATCGAGCATGCCGGTGTCGTCGTAATACTTGGCGATCTGCTTCATGTCCTCGTGGGACAGGCCGTCCGGGTGGAACTCGTCACCGCAGATACGCATGCCCACGCAGAAATCGTCGCCGACTTCGGCGCGCACTGCCTTGAGCACTTCCAGGCCGAACTTCATCCGGCCTTCGAAAGTGCCGCCCCATTCGTCGGTCCGCTTGTTGACCCGCGGGCTCCAGAACTGGTCGATCATGTGCTGGTGCACGGCGGACAGCTCGACGCCGTCCAGGCCGCCGGCCTTGGCCCGGCGCGCGGCCTGGGCGTAGTTGCCGATCACCCGCCAGATCTCTTCCGGCTCGATGGTCTTGCAGGTGGCGCGATGCACCGGTTCACGGATGCCCGACGGCGACATCAGGGTCGGCCAGTTGAAACCGTCCCAGCGCGAGCGGCGGCCCATGTGGGTAATCTGGATCATGATCTTGGCGCCATGCTTGTGCATGGCGTCGGCCAGGTTCTGGAAGTGCGGAATGATGCGGTCGGTGGACAGGTTCACCGAGCTCCACCATTCCTGCGGGCTGTCGATGGCCACCACGGACGAGCCGCCACAGATCGCCAGGCCGATACCGCCCTTGGCTTTCTCTTCGTAATACTTCACGTAGCGGTCGGTGGTCATGCCGCCGTCGGTGGCGTAGACCTCGGCGTGCGCGGTGCTGAGCACCCGGTTGCGGATGGTCAGTTTGCCGATCTGGATCGGCTGGAACATCGCTTCGAAAGCCATTTTTCTTAACTCCGCTTACAACGGCTTGACGGTGAACAGGCCATCGTCGTGGCCTTCTTCGGAACCGCCGTAGACCTGTTCGGCGACGGTGCGGATCTTGCTACCGCGGGCGGCCAGAATCTGGTCCATGGCGCCGGCGAACCAGCCGGTGAACATGTAGTCGACCTTGCGCCCGACCTTGCCGTACACATAGACGAAGGCCGAGTGTTCGAGCTTGACGCTGGCGGTGCCCTTGTCGAGGTCGATGTCCTGGATCTTGAACAGGCCCCAGCCGCGCTGCGACAGGCGCTTCATGTAGTGTTCGAACACCGCGACGCCTTCCAGGCCGTGGCATTCGGCTTCTTTTTCGCACCAGTGCCAGGCGGACTTGTAGCCGGCCTTGTAGAGGATCTCGGCATAGGCCTCGGCGCCCAGCACTTCCTCGATGCCCATGTGGTTGTTGACGAAGAAGTGACGCGGCACGTACAGCATCGGCAGGGCGTCGGAGGTCCAGACACCGGTTTCGCTGTCGACTTCGATGGGCAGTTGCGGGGCGATCTTGGCCATGGGTAAAAACTCCAGAATTCTTTGGATTGGTGCATCTGTAGCCGCTGCCGAAGGCTGCGATAAGGCTCGAAGAGCCTTCCGAGGACCGCAAGAACGCGTCTCCTTCGGAGCCGATCGCAGCCTTCGGCAGCGGCTACTGGTGTGTGCAGTGGAAGGTTGGCGTTATTCGCCCCAGACGTCCTTGAGGACGTTGACCCAGTTCTCGCCCATGATCTTGCGCACCACACGCTCGGAGTGACCGCGCTTGAGCAGGGTCTCGGTGAGGTTGGGGAACTCGCCCACGGTGCGGATGCCCAGCGGGTTGATGATCTTGCCGAAGTTGGTCAGGCGACGGGCGTAGCCCTTGTCGTGGGTCAGGTATTCGAAGAAGTCCTGGCCATGGCCCTGGGTGAAGTCGGTGCCGATGCCGATGGCGTCTTCGCCGACGATGTTCATGGTGTATTCGATGGCTTCGGCGTAGTCGTCGATGGTCGAATCGATGCCCTTGGCCAGGAACGGCGCGAACATGGTCACGCCGACGAAACCGCCGTGGTCGGCGATGAACTTCAACTCTTCATCGGACTTGTTGCGTGGGTGCTCCTTGAGGCCCGACGGCAGGCAGTGGGAATAGCAGACCGGTTTCTTCGATTCGAGGATGACTTCCTCGCTGGTCTTGGAGCCGACGTGGGACAGGTCGCACATGACGCCGACGCGGTTCATCTCGGCGACGATCTCGCGACCGAAGCCCGACAGGCCGCCGTCGCGCTCGTAGCAGCCGGTACCCACCAGGTTCTGGGTGTTGTAGCACATCTGCACGATACCCACGCCCAGCTGCTTGAACACCTCGACGTAGCCGATCTGGTCCTCGTAGGCGTGGGCATTCTGGAAGCCGAAAAGGATGCCGGTCTTGCCCAGCTCCTTGGCCTTGCGGATGTCGGCGGTGGTGCGCACCGGCATCACCAGGTCGCTGTTCTCGCGGATCAGCTTCTGGCTGGAGGCAATGTTGTTGACCGTGGCCTGGAAGCCCTCCCACACCGACACGGTGCAGTTGGCCGCGGTCAGGCCGCCCTTGCGCATGTCTTCGAACAGCTCACGGTTCCACTTGGCAATGATCAGCCCGTCGATAACGATGCTGTCGGCGTGCAATTCGGCTGGGCTCATCAGGCAGTCCCCTTATTGGCAATTCATGCGCCGAATCGTCTGCCGGCGCTTTGGGGTCAGCATATGCCTCGGTGCCCGGGCAGCCGGGTGCAAAAACGACAGGGGAATTGCCGAAAGCGTCAATCCGCGACAAAGGGTCTGCCGGGCGTCCCTTGCCCCATCTGTTCTTTGTCATGCGCATGGGCCAGAATCCGCCGCATCACTGGATTAGAGGGGGCTGCGACGCAATGAAATCGATCTTCCTGGCTTTGGCACTGCTGGCGACTGGCGCACAGGCGGCTGAAGAAGCCGACAACTCCCCGTGCGACAGCGTCGAACAGGACCAACAGACTCTGGAATGCGCCACTTTCAACAAAACCACCGCCGAGCAACTGCTGAGCGACAACCTGCAGGGCCTGCTCGAACGCCTGGGCACGCAATACGGCAGCGACAAGGCGCATCTGGCCGACATCACCGCCAAGGTCCAGAACGCCCAGCAGCTGTGGCAGAAACAGCGCGACGCCGACTGCGCCATCGACACCTTCCCCGCCAAGCCCGGCAGCAAGGCCTACGCCATTGCCCAGGCCGATTGCCTGGCGCGCATGAGCGATGAGCGGTCGGAGTTTCTGGAGTCGATCGGGCAGGAATAGACCCGACTGATGCCTCTGCGGCAACCGTCATGACGTCATCGCGAGCAAGCTCGCTCCTACAGGTATGGCGCAACGCCTGTAGGAGCGAGCTTGCTCGCGAAAATCCCCTGACCTTCCCCTCCCCCCAGCTGTAACAAGCCATGAGCAATACCTGGACAAGGTTCTCGCCTTGGCCCGCAGGCGAATATAAGCAAAGATTGCTTAATCTTATAAAAGGCTTATATTCGTTCATGAACAGCATCCTGTGGACCCGTAAGGCCGTCAAACAACTGCTGCGATTGCACAGCGCCCATCAGGTACAGATCCGCGATGCGGTGACCTTGCTCGGCGACATGCCCGATACCGGCAACGTCAAGGCACTCAGCGGCCACACCTATGCCTACCGCCTGCGAGTGGGCAACTATCGAATCCTGTTCGACTGGGATGGCGCTATCCGAGTGGTCAGTATTCAAGAGGTCAAGAAACGTGACGAACGCACCTACTGACATCCAGATCATCAATGGCACGGACGGCAAGCCGGCGTTCGTGGTGATCCCTTATGCGCACTATGTGGCGCAACAGCAGGAGCCGGACCTGATCCCCCATGACGTGGTCAGCCGCATCGTTGACGGCGCCACGCCAATCCGCGCCTGGCGCGAACACCTGCACCTGACCCAGGACGAGGTCGCCAGGCGCCTGGGCATTTCCCAGCCGGCCTTCGCCCAGCAGGAAAGCGTCGCCAAGCCCCGACGCGCCACCCGCGAGAAGATCGCCGCGGCCTTTGGCATTCGCGCCGACCAGCTGGAACTGTAAGCTGCACGCCATTCACCGAGAAAAGGTTTTCCCATGAGCATCTGCGGCATCGAAATCAAAGGCAGCGAAGCCATCTTCGCCTTGGCCACCCTGCAAGACGGCACGGCGCAGCACCTGGCCAACGCCTGCAAGAAAATCGCCCTGGACGACGATGACGAAGCCGCCAACGTCAAAGCCTTCGCCACCCAGGTCGCCGCCTTCGTCCGCGACAACGGCATCAGCCGCATCGCCATCAAGAAACGCAGTAAAAAAGGCGAATTCGCCGGCGGCCCGACCACCTTCAAGATCGAAGGCGTGTTCCAGCTGCTGGACAACTGCGAGGTGACCCTGCTGTCGCCGCAGACCATCAATGCGCAGAACAAAAAACACAACTTCGACCTGCCGGCGACGCTGAACAAGTATCAGCATGAGGCGTACAAGACCGCGTGTGCGGCGCTGCTGAAAAAATAACCCTGCGTAGGAGCGAGGCTTGCCCGCGATGGCGGTTTGTCTGACGCTGCGCGTTGCCTGCATCGCGAGCAAGCTTCGCTCCTACAGGATCAGGTCGCTCAGGCCTTCAGGCTTTGGCGCCGGTCTTCCCGCGGGCACTGGGCAAAACGCGCGCGATAGCTGCGGGTGAAATACGAGGGTGACTCGAAGCCGCAGGCGATGCTGACTTCCAGCACGCTCATGTCGGTCTGGCGCAGCAGTTGCCGGGCCTTTTCCAGGCGCAGCCCCAGGTAGAAGTTGCTCGGGGTGTCGTTCAGGTGCAGGCGGAACAAGCGTTCGAGCTGGCGTCGGGTGACCTTGATCGACTCGGCCAGTTGCAGGGTGCTCAGGGGCGGCTCGCTGTGTTGCTCCATCTCGCCGATCACCTGCACCAGTTTCTTGTTGCGGATACCGTAGCGGGTGGCGACTTCCATGCGCTGGTGGTCCTTGCGCGGGCGGATGCGCCCGAGCACGAATTGTTCACTGACCTGGATCGCCAGCTCCGGGCCGTGGGCCTGGCCGATCAGGTCGAGCATCATGTCGATGGACGCGGTGCCGCCGGCCGAGGTGATGCGCCGCCGGTCGATCTCGAACAACTCCTGGGTCACGCTGAGCTGCGGATAGGACTCCTTGAACGCCTCGATCGCTTCCCAGTGCAGGGTCACGCGGTGGCCTTCGAGCAGCCCGGCTTCGGCCAGGACCACGCTGCCAGTGTCGATGCCGCCCAGGGTCACGCCTTCCACATCCAGGCGTCGCAACCAGTGCACCAGCGCCGGGGTGACGAACTTCAGTGGCTCGAAGCCGGCCACCACCAGCAGGGTCGCGCCCTTCTTCAACGGCTCCAGCGCCGCATCGGCGTTGACCGACATGCCGTTGCTCGCCAATACCGCGCCGCCATCGGCGCTCAGCACATGCCAGCGATACAGCTCGCCGCGAAAGCGATTGGCCACGCGCAGCGGCTCGATGGCCGAGATGAACCCGATGGCCGAGAAGCCCGGCATCAGCAAGAAATAGAAATCCTGGGACATGGAACGCACTCGGATGACGGGCAGCGTGGCCACTGTGATACGCCGTTTCCACGCCGGGTTCAAGACGAAGGTCGCTGCAGTGCAAGAGCCGGTCGCCGCTGTGCGTTTTCAGCGCCCGCCGGCTGCGTAACGTGGCATCACCGGCGCACATAGACGCCGGGACCGACAATAACGACCTGCCGAGGAAACCTTCATGAAACGACTGATCAGCAGTTGCGTCCTTGCACTCAGCGGTACCGTCTTTCTCAGCTCCGGCGCGATGGCCGCCGACGCCGCCAGCTGCCAGAACGTGCGCCTCGGCGTGGTCAACTGGACCGATGTGATTGCCACCAGCGCCATGGCCCAGGTACTGCTCGACGGCCTCGGCTACAAGACCAAGCAGACCAGCGCCTCGCAGCAGATCATTTTCGCCGGCATCCGCGACCAGCGCCTGGACCTGTTCCTCGGCTACTGGAACCCGCTGATGACCCAGACCATCACCCCGTTCGTCGACGCCAAGCAGGTCAAGGTGCTGGCCGAGCCCAGCCTCAAGGACGCCCGCGCCACCCTCGCCGTGCCCACCTACCTGGCGGACAAGGGCCTGAAGACCTTCGCCGACATCGCCAAGTTCGAGAAAGAGCTGGGCGGCAAGATCTACGGCATCGAGCCCGGCTCGGGCGCCAATACCCAGATCAAGGCAATGATCACCAAGAACCAGTTCGGCCTGGGCAAATTCCAGCTGGTCGAATCCAGCGAGGCCGGCATGCTCGCGGCGGTGGATCGCGCGGTACGACGCAAGGAAGCCGTGGTGTTCTTCGGCTGGGCGCCGCACCCGATGAACGTCAACGTGCAGATGACCTACCTCACCGGCAGCGACGACGCCCTGGGCCCGAACGAAGGCATGGCCACGGTGTGGACCGTTACCGCGCCGACCTATGCCGAACAGTGCCCGAACGTCAGCCGGCTGCTGAGCAACCTGACCTTCAGCGCCGAGGACGAGAGCCGCATGATGCAGCCGCTGCTCGACCACAAGGACGCCCTGGAGTCGGCCAGGCAATGGCTGGCCGACCATCCGCAGGACAAGCAGCGCTGGCTCGAAGGGGTCACCACCTTCGACGGCAAGCCGGCCGCCGGCAACCTGAAACTGACTAGCCAATAACCACCCCGAACTCCCTCTGCGCAGCGCCAAACCGCTGCGCAGCGACTCACCACGCCTGTAAGGAACCCGCACCATGAACCACGACGTCATCATCACCTGCGCACTCACCGGTGCTGGCGACACGACCGCCAAGAGCCCCCACGTGCCGGTCACCCCGAAACAGATTGCCGCCGCCGCGGTGGAAGCGGCCAAGGCCGGCGCCACCGTGGTCCACTGCCACGTGCGCAACCCGCAAACCGGCAAGTTCAGCCGCGATGTCGCGCTGTACCGGGAAGTGATGGAGCGCATCCGCGAAGCGGACGTCGACATCATCGTCAACCTCACCGCCGGGATGGGCGGCGACCTGGAGATCGGCGCCGGCGAGAACCCGATGGAGTTTGGCCCCAATACCGACCTGGTCGGCCCGCTGACCCGCCTGGCCCACGTCGAGGAGCTGCTGCCGGAGATCTGCACCCTGGACTGCGGCACCCTGAACTTCGGCGACGGCGACACCATTTACGTGTCCACCCCGGCGCAACTGCGCGCCGGCGCCAAGCGCATCCAGGAGCTGGGGGTGAAGGCCGAGCTGGAAATCTTCGACACCGGCCACCTGTGGTTCGCCAAGCAGATGATCAAGGAAGGCCTGCTGGACGACCCGCTGTTCCAGCTGTGCCTGGGCATTCCCTGGGGCGCGCCGGCCGACACCACCACCATGAAGGCCATGGTCGACAACCTGCCGGCGGGCGCGGTCTGGGCCGGCTTCGGTATCGGCCGCATGCAGATGCCAATGGCCGCGCAGGCGGTGCTGCTGGGCGGCAACGTGCGGGTCGGCCTGGAGGACAACCTGTGGCTGGACAAGGGTGTGCTGGCGACCAACGGCCAGCTGGTGGAACGCGCCAGCGAGATCCTCAGCCGCCTCGGCGCCCGCGTCCTGACCCCGGCCGAGGGCCGGGCCAAGATGGGCCTGAGCAAGCGCGGCTGATCCCGAAGGCGGTTGCCTGTAGCCGCTGCCGAGCCCGCGAGGCTGCGCACGGCTGCAATGCAGCCGCCACAAGGGCGACCACGAGTTACCTGATCCACCGCGCCGACCGGCCTTACGACTGCTGCGCAGCCGCACGCAGCCTCGCGTTGCTCGGCAGCGGCTACAGATATGTTCACTTTTGACTTTCAGGAAACCTGTCATGAGCTTTATCACCGAGATCAAAACCTTCGCCGCCCTGGGCAGCGGTGTCATCGGCAGCGGCTGGGTAGCGCGCGCCCTCGCCCACGGCCTGGACGTGGTGGCCTGGGACCCGGCGCCCGGCGCCGAGGCGGCCCTGCGCAAGCGCGTGGCCAATGCCTGGGGCGCCCTGGAGAAACAGGGCCTGGCACCGGGCGCGTCGCAGGATCGCCTGCGCTTTGTTGCGACCATCGAGGAGTGCGTGAAAGACGCCGACTTCATCCAGGAAAGCGCCCCGGAACGCCTGGAACTGAAACTCGAGCTGCACGCCAGGATCAGCGCCGCGGCCAAGCCCGATGCGCTGATCGGCTCCAGCACCTCCGGCCTGCTGCCGAGCGAGTTCTACGAGAGCTCCACCCACCCGCAACGCTGCGTGGTCGGCCACCCGTTCAACCCGGTGTACCTGCTGCCGCTGGTGGAAGTGGTCGGCGGCAAGAACACCGCGCCAGAAGCCGTGCAGGCCGCGATCAAGGTCTATGAATCCCTCGGCATGCGCCCGCTGCATGTGCGCAAGGAAGTCCCGGGCTTTATCGCCGACCGTCTTTTGGAGGCGCTGTGGCGCGAGGCCCTGCACCTGGTCAACGACGGCGTCGCCACCACCGGCGAAATCGACGACGCGATCCGCTTCGGCGCCGGCCTGCGCTGGTCGTTCATGGGTACCTTCCTGACCTACACCCTGGCCGGGGGCGATGCCGGCATGCGGCACTTCATGGCCCAGTTCGGCCCGGCCCTGCAGCTGCCGTGGACCTACCTGCCGGCCCCGGAACTGACCGACAAGCTGATCGACGACGTGGTCGAAGGCACTGCCGAGCAGCTCGGCACACACAGCATTTCGGCGCTGGAGCGCTATCGTGATGACTGCCTGCTCGCCGTGCTCGACGCGGTGAAAACCACCAAGGCCAAGCACGGCATGAGCTTCAGCGAATAACCCCCATCCCTGTAGCCGCTGCCGCAGGCTGCGATCGGCTCCGAAGGAGACGCGCTCATGCGGCCCTCGGAAGGCTCTTCGAGCCTTATCGCAGCCTGCGGCAGCGGCTACAGGTTCAGCCCGCCATTTTCGTGAGCCCATGACATGCCTGCACTCACCACCTACACCACCCGCATCAGCCCCGACTGGGTCGATTACAACGGCCACCTGCGGGACGCCTTCTACCTGCTGATTTTCAGCTACGCCACCGACGCCCTGATGGACCAGCTGGGCATGGACAGCAACCACCGCGAAGCCAGCGGCAACTCGCTGTTCACCCTGGAGCTGCACCTCAATTACCTGCATGAAGTGAAGCTCGATACCGAGGTCGAAGTGCGCACCCAAATCATCGGCCACGACCGCAAGCGCCTGCACCTGTACCACAGCCTGCACAAGGTCGGTGGCGACCTGGAACTGGCCGGCAACGAGCAGATGCTGCTCCACGTAGACCTCGCCGGCCCGCGTTCGGCGCCGTTCAGCGAGCCGGTGCTGAACAGGTTGCGAGCCATCGCCGCCGAGCAGGCCGACCTGCCCGCCCCTGCCTGGATCGGCCGGGTGATTGCCTTGCCGCCGGAAAAATAACCACCCCTGGGTCTGTACGAAAAGTCGGCGAGCGAAGGTCAGGCAAGGCAAAAACAGGCGAGGAAGCGGAGTGTAGGGGCCTACATGAGCATTCCGAGCCTGTTTTTAACGCAGCATGACCGAGCGCAGCCACTTTTCGTACAGAGCCTAAAAAAGGACTGCACCGTGAATACCTCCACCGCTTTTGCCGACTTCCGCAGTTACCCGTTGATCAGCGCGTTGACCGCCGTACAAGCCCTGGCGGACCGTGTTCAGGTGCAGTGGGCCGACGGTCGCTCGAGCCCCTTTCATCATCAGTGGCTGCGCGACAACTGCCCCTGCTCGCACTGTGTCTACAGCGTGACTCGCGAGCAGGTGCTGGAGATAGTCGACGTCGCCGAAGACCTGGCCCCGGCGTCCAGCCGGATCGACGCCCAGGGCTGCCTGAGCATCGCCTGGCAGGACGGCCACCTCAGCCGCTTCGACCCGGGCTGGCTGCGGGCCCATGCCTACGACGATGAAAGCCGCGCCGAGCGCCGTGCGCGCCGGCCGCAAAGCCAGCTGTGGGACAGCCGGCTGCAACTGCCGGTATTCGAATACCAGGCGCTGATGGAGGACCCGCAGGCGCTGCTGCAATGGCTGCTGGCGGTGCGCGATATCGGCCTGACGCAGGTCCGCGGCGCGCCCACCGCACCGGGGTCGCTGGCCCAGGTCGCCAAGCGTATTTCCTTTATCCGCGAGAGCAATTTCGGCGTGCTGTTCAACGTACAGTCCAAGGCCGACGCCGACAGCAACGCCTACACCGCCTTCAACCTGCCGCTGCACACCGACTTGCCGACCCGCGAGTTGCAACCGGGCCTGCAGTTCCTGCATTGCCTGGTGAACGACGCCGAAGGTGGCGAAAGCATTTTTGTCGACGGTTTTGCCATCGCCGACGCCTTGCGCCGCGAAGACCCCGAGGCGTTTCGCGCGCTGTGCGAGATCCCCGTGGAGTTTCGCAACAAGGACCGCCATAGCGACTACCGCTGCCTGGCGCCAGTGATCGCCCTGAATACCGTGGGCGAGGTCGCGGAGATCCGCATGGCCAACTTCCTGCGCGGGCCGTTCGAAGCCTCGGTGGACGACATGCCCCGGCTGTACCGCGCCTATCGACGTTTTATCGCCATGACCCGCGAGCCGCGCTTTCGCCTGATCCAGCGCCTCAACCCCGGCGAACTGTGGTGCTTCGACAACCGCCGCACCCTGCACGCGCGCAACGCCTTCGACCCCGCCAGCGGCGCGCGGCATTTCCAGGGGTGCTACATCGATCGCGACGAGTTGCTGTCGCGAATCCTGGTGTTGCAGCGCTAGACCGCGTCGGTTCTATCGCGAGCAAGCTCGCTCCTACAGGTACGCGCAGTTTCCTGTAAGAGCGAGCTTGCTCGCGAAAAATCTCCCAGGCGGCGCATTTTTCCAGACAAAAAAAGACCCCGATCAAGCCGTGACAGGATCGGGGCAGAGGAGGTTTTCTGAGGAGCCGACACGAGGGTGACCAAACCTTCGATGACCGAGCTGGAATCCAGTGTGCCCAGTCGCCCTCAAGCCAAGTTAGCCGAAAACGACCTGTTCATAGGCATCCCGGCCATTGCGACAATTCGCCCTTGCCGACTGTCCGGACGGCTACCAGAATCGGCTCACGACCACGCTCCCTGAACAAGGATAAGAGTCATGATGCACGCGGATCTGATTGACCAGGACGACCTGCTCGGCCAACTGAGGGCCCTGGGTTTTGAAATGCCAGCCGGCGCCACGGCCGACCAGGCCTGCGAGTGCGCGGTGCGCGGCTTGAGCGATGCCCGGGCCAAGGCCCTCAAGGGCATGGTCGAGCAGATGCTCACCGGCAATGCGACCATCCTGCCGGCCGTGCGCCAGGCCATCGACAAACAGCTGTTGCCGGCCCTGGCCCAGTTCCAGAACAGCCGCGCCTGAGCCTTCGCCGGGAGCGGATCGCGGCGTAGAGTGCGGTACTTGCACACCAAGGAACCGCCCCCATGATTCGAATCGAACCCTGCCAGTCAGCCCATCGATCGGGCTGGCTGTCATTGCGCCAGGCGCTGTGGCCCGACTGCCCGGCCGAGGAACACCTGGAGGAAATCGCCAGCTTGCTGGACGACCCGCGGCGCTATATCAACCTGCTCGCTTATACCGCCGACGGCCAGCCAGTGGGATTGGCCGAAGCTTCGTTGCGGCGCGACTATGTGAACGGCACCGAGCATTCGCCGGTGGTGTTTCTGGAGGGGTTGTACGTCAGCGCCGAACAGCGGCGCCAGGGCATTGCCGAACAACTGATCGACGCCGTCGCCCAATGGGGACGGGATCAGGGCTGCGTGGAAATGGCTTCGGATACCGGCCTGGAAAACCTGTTGAGCCAGACCGTGCACAAGGCGCTCGGTTTCGAGGAAACCGAGCGCGTCGTGTACTTCAGGAAAAGCCTGTGATTACAGCCTGACGCTGGCGAAGGTCGATTCGTTGCGCGCCTGGCTCAGCGAAGACATCGGGCCAGCCAGCACCAGCGCCTGCGGAATCGGCATCATCGCCACCTGTTGAGCGGTGTTGGATCCTACGCGTTCGTCACGCGGTGGAATGCCGAAGTACTCGCGGTAGCACTTGGAGAAGTGCGGCGTGGAGACGAAACCGCAGACCGAGGCCACTTCGATGATCGACATCGGCGTCTGCTTGAGCAACTGGCGGGCACGGATCAGCCGCAGCTTCAGGTAGTAGCGCGATGGCGAGCAGTGCAGGTATTTCTGGAACAGCCGCTCCAGCTGGCGCCGCGATACCGAGACATAGACCGCCAGTTCGTCGAGGTCGATCGGCTCTTCCAGGTTGGCTTCCATCAGCGCGACGATTTCCTGCAACTTCGGCTGGTTGGTGCCGAGCATGTGCTTGAGCGGCACGCGCTGGTGATCCTGCTCGTTGCGGATGCGTTCGTAGACGAACATTTCCGAGATCGCCGCCGACAGTTCACGGCCGTGATCGCGGCTGATCAGGTGCAGCATCATGTCCAGCGGCGCGGTGCCGCCGGAGCTGGTGAAGCGGTTGCGGTCGAGGGTGAACAAGCGAGTGCTCATGGCCACCCGCGGGAAAGCTTCCTGCATCGAGGCCAGGCATTCCCAGTGCACGCTGCAATCGAAACCGTCGAGCAGGCCGGCGCAGGCCAGGGCCCAACTGCCGGTGCAGACCGCGCCGAGACGGCGGGACTGGCGCGCCTGGCTTTGCAGCCACGACACATGCTCGCGGGTCACGGTGCGCTGGATGCCGATGCCGCCGCAGACGATCACAGTGTCCAGGGCGGGGGCTTTGTGCATGGAGGCGTCGGGGGTGATCTGCAGGCCATCACTGGCCCAGACCTGGCCGCCGTCGACGCTGAGGGTGGTCCAGCGATACAGCTCGCGACCGGACAACTGGTTGGCCATGCGCAGCGGCTCGACCGCGGAGGCCAGGGAAATCAGCGTGAAATTGTCCAGCAGCAAAAAGCCGATGGATTGAGGCGCACGGTTCTGGGGTTGAGCCCCGGAGTTGAACGTCGTCATCGCGGTATCTCCTCACACAAAGCAGGTGATGGCCTCAGGCGGAGGCTCTTGTTATTGCCATCATTCTCACGTGGGAGACGGGCTTTGTGATGACAGAGCAATTGCCATGCCTAAAATTGAATGGCCATTCAATAACTCCTGAAAACGACGTCGCGATGCGTCTATATAAGCCGTGCGCAATGTGCGGGTTATCAGTGCCGAATCGGCCGTGGAGGGCCCTGGGCCGGTGGCTGTGAGCAAATCGGTAGCACTTGTGGGAACGGCGAGAAACGTCCCGGGAAAAGAGTGTCACCGCAAGCACAGGCGGGCGCTCAGCCGAGGTGAGTGAAAAACCTGACCGATGAGCCCTTGGACTTACCTGTTTGCGACGCTCCAAAAGGTGGCGAGGGCGTCGCGGGGTGTTCAATTTATGAGCAGAACATTGCCATTGAGGTGGGTGAATTCTGCTTGTGGATGGTGGTGAAATACCGGGCGTCATCGCGAGCAAGCTCGCTCCTACAGGAGAACGCGGCACCTTGTAGGAGCGAGCTTGCTCGCGATGGACCGCGCAGCGGCCCCACTGTTTAAGCCCTCAACACTCCACAGCGCTGACCGCCAACCCGCCGCGCGATGTCTCCTTGTATTTGTCATGCATATCGGCGCCGGTATCGCGCATGGTGCGGATCACCCGGTCCAGGGAAATGAAGTGCTGGCCGTCGCCGCGCAGGGCCATTTGCGCGGCATTGATAGCCTTCACCGCGGCAATCGCGTTGCGCTCGATGCACGGCACCTGCACCAGGCCGCCGACCGGGTCGCAGGTCAGGCCGAGGTTATGCTCCAGGCCGATTTCCGCGGCGTTGCACAGCTGCTCCGGCGACGCCCCGAGAATCTCCGCCAGACCGGCGGCAGCCATGGCGCAGGCAGAACCCACCTCGCCCTGGCAACCGACTTCGGCACCGGAGATCGAGGCGTTCTTCTTGCAAAGGATCCCCACCGCCGCCGCGCCGAGGAAAAAGTCCACCACGTTGGCGTCGGTGACATCCTCGCTGAAGCGCATGAAGTAATGCAGCACCGCCGGAATGATCCCGGCCGCGCCGTTGGTCGGTGCCGTCACCATGCGCCCGCCGGCGGCGTTCTCTTCATTGACCGCCAGGGCATACAGGTTGACCCACTCCATGGCGCTCAGGGTCGAGCCGATCACATTGGGTTTGTTCAATTCCTGCAGGCTGCGGTGCAGCTTGGCCGCGCGGCGCCGCACATTGAGCCCGCCGGGCAGGATGCCTTCATGCTTGAGGCCCTGCTCGACGCAATCCTGCATGGCCTGCCAGAGCTTCATCAGGCCCGCGCGGATTTCCTCCTCCGAACGCCAGACCTTCTCGTTGGCCATCATCAGTTCGGCCACCCGCAGGTTGTGCTTCTGGCACAGGCTCAGCAGCTCCACGGCGCTGGAGAAGTCGTAAGGCAATTCGGTGCGATCCAGGTCCACCACGCCGCTGCTGGCCTGGGCCTCGTCGACGACAAAACCACCGCCCACGGAATAATAGGTATCGCGGTGCAGCTCCCCGGACTCGCCTTCGGCCACCAGGGTCATGGCGTTGGGGTGGAACGGCAGGTTCTCGTCGAGCAGCAGCATGTCGCGCGCCCAGACGAAGGGGATCGGCAGGCGGTTGTCGAGCAGCAGGGTATTGGTTTCGCGCAGGGTCTCGATGCGACCGCCGATCTGCGACGGATCGATCGCATCCGGCCATTCGCCCATCAGCCCCATGATTACCGCGTTGTCGCTACCGTGCCCGATGCCGGTGGCCGACAGCGAACCGTAGAGCCTTACCTCGATGCGGCGCACCTGCTCCAGCAGGTCTTTTTCCCGCAGCGCCTGGACGAACAGCACCGCGGCGCGCATGGGCCCGACGGTGTGGGAACTGGAGGGGCCGATGCCGATTTTGAACAGGTCGAAAACACTGATAGCCATTACTGCGAAACTCCTCGATGAGCACACGCCGGGCGCCCAAACGCCCGGTGGCGAAGCTGCTACGCTCAAGCAGTAATCCGCCGAGATACGCGCATCATCAGGCTTTTGCAGTGTCGTTCGACGTCTCACACCGACTCACTCATGCCCACCAACGCCGTGGCCCGCCGACCTCCGGTTCTGGCCGTTTTTTTGCGGTTCAGATGGGCAAAAAGTGCTGAAAAAAGCTGTAAGCGACCTTACCGACACTGGATGCGACCCTCCCTGTACTGGATACGACGCACCCTGTAGGCGTCAGATTTTCACTGGTACATGATCAGTCTCGACTCGATTGCAAGGCACTGTGGTAGAGCTGTCCCACTCGCCCCAACCGCAACACTTATAAGTGCGGTCAGACACACCGCCAGAAAACACCCAGGAGTCCATCCCATGAAAGGTTCCCCGTCGTTGTTGTTGGCCGCCATGCTGAGTCTGCCGCTTCTGGCGCACGCCGCAGAACCGGCACAATGCAGCACCGTAAACTTCTCCGATGTCGGCTGGACCGACATCACCGTCACCACCGCGACCACCAGCGTGGTTCTCGAGGCACTTGGCTACAAGACCAAGACCACGATGATTTCCGTGCCGGTGACCTACAAGTCCCTGGCCGACGGCAAGAACATGGACGTGTTCCTCGGCAACTGGATGCCGACCATGGAAAACGACATCAAGCCCTATCGCGATGCCGGCACTGTGGAAACCATCCGCGCCAACCTGGAGAACGCCAAGTACACCCTGGCGGTCCCGGAAGAGCTGTACAACAAGGGCCTGAAGGATTTCGCCGACATCGCCAAGTTCAAGAAAGAACTGGACGGCAAGATCTACGGCATCGAGCCGGGTAACGACGGCAACCGCATGATCCAGAGCATGATCGACAAGAACGCCTTCGGCCTGAAAGACGCCGGCTTCAAGGTGGTCGAGTCCAGCGAGGCGGGCATGCTGTCCCAGGTCGAGCGCGCGCAACGGCGCAGCACCGCGGTGGTGTTCCTGGGCTGGGAACCGCACCCGATGAACACCCGTTTCAAGATGAAGTACCTGACCGGCGGCGACGAGTTCTTCGGCCCCAACTACGGCCAGGCGACCATCTACACCAACACCCGCAAGGGCTACGCCGAGGAATGCAGCAACGTTGGTCAGTTGCTGAAGAATCTGTCGTTCACCCTGAATATGGAAAGCACCCTGATGGGTAACGTCCTGGACGACAAGATGAAGCCCGAGGCGGCCGCCAAGGCCTGGCTGAAGAAAAACCCCGAGGTACTCGATACCTGGCTCGCTGGCGTGACCACCATTGACGGAAAACCAGGCCTGGAGGCCGTGAAAGCCAAGCTTGCGCAAGCTGCTAATTAAGTAGGTCGCTTACGCCGGGTGGGTTCGCCCGCCCGGGCTGTTTATTCCTTGCATGCGGACGTTCAATACCATGCTCATTGATCAGAAAATCCCTTTAGGCCAGTACATCGCTGCCTTCGTTGAATGGTTGACGCAACACGGCGCCAACACATTCGATGCGATCGCATCGACCCTGGAAACGATGATCCACGGCGTGACGTTTGCGCTGACCTGGTTCAACCCGCTGGCCTTGATCGGCCTGATTGCCTTGCTGGCGCACATCATTCAACGCAAATGGGGCCTGACGGCCTTTGTCGTGCTGTCCTTCCTGCTGATTCTCAATCTGGGTTACTGGCAGGAAACCATGGAAACCCTGGCCCAGGTGCTGTTCGCCACCCTGGTCTGCGTGCTCATTGGCGTGCCGTTGGGCATCGTCGCCGCGCACAAGCCGATGTTCTACACCATGATGCGTCCGGTGCTCGATCTGATGCAGACCGTACCGACCTTCGTTTACCTCATTCCTACCCTGACCCTGTTCGGTCTGGGCGTGGTGCCGGGCCTGATCTCCACGGTGGTGTTCGCCATTGCCGCGCCGATCCGCCTGACCTACCTGGGCATCCGCGATGTACCACAAGAGTTGATGGACGCCGGCAAGGCCTTTGGCTGCTCGCGCCGTCAACTGTTGTCGCGTATCGAGCTGCCCCACGCCATGCCGAGCATCGCTGCCGGCATCACCCAGTGCATCATGCTGTCGTTGTCGATGGTGGTGATCGCAGCCCTGGTGGGCGCCGACGGCCTGGGCAAACCCGTGGTCAACGCACTGAACACCGCCGATATCGCCCTGGGCTTCGAAGCAGGCCTGGCAATCGTACTGCTGGCGATCATGCTCGACCGTATCTGCAAACAACCCGAAGCCAAAGTAGGGGGTGACGCATGAGCATAATCCGCTTCGATAACGTCGACGTTATCTTCTCCAAGGATCCACGCGAGGCGCTCAAGCTGCTGGATCAGGGCATGAGCCGCAACGAGATCCTGAAAAAGACCGGCCAGATCGTCGGTGTGGAAAAGGCCAGCCTGGACATCGAGAAAGGCGAAATCTGCGTGCTGATGGGCCTCTCCGGCTCCGGCAAGTCGAGCCTGCTGCGCTGCATCAACGGCCTCAACACCGTCAGCCGCGGCAAGCTGTTCGTCGAGCATGAAGGCCGGCAGATCGACATCGCTTCCTGCACCCCGGCGGAACTGAAGATGATGCGCACCAAGCGCATCGCCATGGTGTTCCAGAAGTTCGCCCTGATGCCCTGGCTGACCGTTCGCGAGAACATCAGCTTCGGCCTGGAAATGCAGGGCCGGCCGGAAAAGGAACGGCGCAAGCTGGTGGACGAGAAACTCGAGCTGGTGGGCCTGACCCAGTGGCGCAACAAGAAGCCCGACGAATTGTCCGGCGGTATGCAGCAGCGTGTCGGCCTGGCCCGCGCCCTGGCGATGGACGCCGACATCCTGCTGATGGATGAACCTTTCTCCGCCCTCGATCCGCTGATCCGCCAGGGACTGCAGGACGAACTGCTGGAACTGCAACGCAAGCTGAGCAAGACCATCGTGTTCGTCAGCCATGACCTCGACGAAGCCCTGAAACTGGGCAGCCGCATCGCCATCATGAAAGACGGCCGGATCATCCAGTACAGCAAGCCGGAAGAGATCGTGCTCAACCCGGCGGACGACTATGTGCGCACCTTCGTCGCCCATACCAACCCGCTCAATGTGCTCTGCGGCCGCAGCCTGATGCGCACCCTGGACAACTGCAAGCGCATCAACGGCTCCGTGTGCCTGGATCCGGGTGGCGACTCCTGGCTCGACCTGGCCGAGGGCAACACCATCAAGGGCGCACGCCAGAACGGCGCCAGCCTCGACCTGCAGAACTGGATCCCGGGCCAGGCGGTGGAAGGCCTGGGCCGCAAGCCGACCCTGGTCGACTCCAGCATCGGCATGCGCGATGCGCTGCAGATCCGCTACCAGACCGGCAACAAGCTGGTGCTGCACGACAACAACAAGGTGGTGGGGATCCTTGGCGACAGCGAGCTCTACCACGCGCTGCTCGGCAAGAACCTGGGGTAACAGCGACACGTAAACAAAAACGCCGCGACATCGATCGCGGCGTTTTTGTTTTATTGGGAAAGTCTTCAGCAGGATCGCCCCCTGTTGCAGGAGCCCGCTTGCTGGCGATGGGGGCGTTGCTGATGTTGCGGGGAACCAGGTACATCGCTTCGCGGGCAAGTCGGATCGCCGCCCGCTCGCTCCTACAGAGGCATGCGCTTGCGTCTTCTGTAGGAGCGGCCGGTCGACGCTCGACTGCCCGCGATGAAGGCGACGCGGTGTAACAGGGCTACACCGCGCCCTTCACCTCTTAGCTGTAGACCCGGCCAAGGAGCTGTCGATGGCTTTCGAACTGATCAAGCACGTCACGGGTGATCTGCTCCTGAGTGAAGCCCATCAGGTCGTATTCCTGGCTGCCGTTGTGCAGGTAGACCTCGGCGCGGTAGTAACGCGCACGCTCTTCCGGCGCATCGGCCGATTCGCTCGGCGCCGCCAGATAGCCATCCAGGCTCACTTCATAAACGAAAGGGTTGCCCTCTTCCATCTCGATCCGCACGCCCATGCAGCGCTTGGACTTGCCCAGCAGGGTTTGCACATCCAGGCCCTGGTTGCGCAGCTGGGTAGCGGCTTCTTCCAGTGCCGGCGTCACGTGCTTGTCCATGAAACGCTGGACCACCGCCTGGGTCGGCTGCAGGTCCAGCTGGGTCAGGCGCTCGCTGAAACCACGACGACCACGGGCCGCCAGTTCCGCCTGCTCCTGTTCGATCTGCGTGTCCTGGCGCATGGCCTTGTGCAGGCCGAACATGAAGCACACCAGCACCACCGAGAACGGCAGGCCGGCCAGCACCACCATGGTCTGCATGGCTTCGAAGTTACCGGCGAACAGCAGGCCGATAGTCACCAGGGTGATCACCACCGACCAGAAGATCCGCAGCCAGTGCGGGGCGTCTTCGTCGACGTTGCCGCCCTTGCAAGACAGGTTGGCCATCATCACCGCGCCGGAGTCGGCCGGGGTCAGGAACAGCACGAAGCCGACGAAAATCGACACGCCGATGACAATCTTCGACGCCGGGTAATGATCCAGCAGTTGGTAGATCGCCATGGACGGCTGTTCCAGCGCCGTCTTGCCAAGTTCCACCGCACCGTGGTTCATCACCAGGTCCAGGGCCGAGTTACCGAACACCGACAGCCAGGCCAGGGTGAAGCCCAGCGGAATCAACAGCACGCCCGCCACCAGCTCGCGCACGGTACGGCCACGGGAAATACGCGCGATGAACATGCCGACGAATGGCGCCCAGGAAATCCACCAGGCCCAGTAGAACAGGGTCCACAGGCCCAGCCAGCGGTCGGACTTGGCGTTGTCGCCTTCATACACATAGAGGTCGAAGGTCTTGAGCACCACACCGTTGAGGTAGTCGCCGACGTTTTGCACGAAACCGTTGAGCAGGTGCAGGGTCGGACCAAACAGCAGCACGAAAATCAGCAGGCCGCTGAACAGCACGATGTTCAGGTTGGACAAGCGGCGGATGCCGTTTTCCACACCCGATACCGCAGCGATGGTGGCCACGGTGCTCATGACGATGATCACGATCAGCAGGTTGGTGTTGCTGTGTTCCATGCCGAACAGGTTTTCCAGGCCGGAAGACACCTGCATCGAACCGATGCCCAGGTTGGTCACCAGGCCCAGCAGGGTCACGAACATGCCGAAACCATCCACCGCATGACCGGCCGCGCCCTTGACCCAGCGCTCGCCCACCAGTGGGTACAACGCCGAACGCAGCGCCAGCGGCTGGTTGTGGCGGTAGGCAAAGTAGGCCACGGCCAGGCCGACCAGGGCGTAGATCGCCCAGCCGTGCAGGCCCCAGTGCAGGAAAGTCAGCTGCAGCGCCTGGCGCGCGGCCTGGTTGCTGCCCGCTACGCCTTCAGGCGGGTTGAAATAGTGGTCCAGCGGTTCGGAAGCGCCGAAGTACAGCAGCGAGATACCGATACCGGACGAGAACAGCATGCCGGCCCAGGCGCCATAGCTGAAATCCGGGGTGTCTTGCTTGGTCCCCAGCTTGAGCTTGCCGTAGGAGGAAAACGCCAGGCCGACGACGAATACCAGGTAGGCGGCGATCACCACCATGTAGTACCAGCCGAAGCTGCGGGACAACCAGGCCTGGGCAATGCCAAGCAGTCTGCCGGCCTCTTGCGGGGCGATGATCAGAATGGCGGTCAGCAACAGGATCAGCGCGGTAGAGGTGTAGAACACCCAACCGTTGACCCGCACCTTTTCCGGTGGGGTCTTTATAAGAGAGGCAGAACTCATGGCACAGATGCTCCAGGCAGTGCGAGAGAAGAACACAAGGCAACACGGCACCCGACCAATCGGTTAGTTGGCAGCCGACCGACGGGTGATATAAAGACACCCCGAAAAAGCCCGAACCTGCAGGAGTTGCGTTGAGAACCAGCGTCGAAGGCCGAGTGCAAACGTGCAGTTCGTCACCTGGCCTTAAGCGTCTTGCCCATTCAACACATCCGTCCTCGCTGGCTCACGCTATGCCCTGCTTGGGTTTCAGGCTTTTTCGGAGGTCGCTTTTCCGCCATCTACACGCAGGAAGGACCTGGAGGCAGCGACGATTTGTCGCAGATCTTATTCTTTGTTGATTGAACGTTCAATCAAAACAAAATAGACTGGCCCTCACGCCGGTAGCCGTTTTACGACTGCCAGCAGGCCTAAGGAGATGTGCAAGATGCCCAAGGTCGGTATGCAACCCATCCGCCGCCAGCAGTTGATCGAAGCCACGTTGCTGGCGGTCGATCAGGTCGGGATGGGGGACGCCAGCATTGCGCTGATCGCCCGTTTGGCCGGTGTCTCGAACGGCATCATCAGTCACTACTTTCAGGACAAGAACGGCCTGATCGCCGCCACGGCGCAGTATCTGATGAGTGTCCTCAGCGAGAACGTCACCGCGCGCCGTCAGGCGCTGGAGGACAAGAGCCCGCGGGCGCACCTCCAGGTGATCATCGAAGGCAACTTCGACGCCAGCCAGGTCAATGGCCCGGCAATGAAAACCTGGCTGGCCTTCTGGGCCACCAGCATGCACCACCCGTCTTTGCACAGGTTGCAGCGGATCAACGATCACCGCCTGTATTCCAACCTGTGCTGCCAGTTCCGCCGCGTCCTGCCGCTGGATGATGCACGCAGCGCAGCGCGAGGCCTGGCAGCCCTGATCGACGGTTTGTGGTTGCGCGGCGCGCTGTCGGGAGACTCTTTCGACACCGAGCAGGCGCACCGGATCGCTTACGAATACATGGATTTCCAACTGGCTAAGCAGGAGCGCTAGAGCACATTACAAGACGCTCGGCCCCCTGAATTGCCACTGACCAGCGCGCCCAGGCTACACGGCGCGCCCAGTGGTGAACGCCAACCACTTATGCACTTGCGAGGACTATCAACATGGCCCGTTTCGAACTGCAAAAACTCTACATTGACGGCGGCTACACCGACGCCGGCAGCGACGCCACCTTCGACGCCATCAACCCGGCCAACGGTGAAGTCCTCGCTCAAGTGCAACGTGCGACCTTTGATGACGTCGAGCGCGCTGTCGTCAGCGCCGAGAAAGGCCAGAAGATCTGGGCCGCGATGACCGCCATGGAGCGTTCGCGCATCCTGCGTCGCGCCGTGGACATCCTGCGCGAGCGCAACGACGAACTGGCTGCCCTGGAAACCCTGGACACCGGCAAGGCCTACTCCGAAACCAAGTATGTCGACATCGTCACCGGCGCCGACGTGCTGGAATACTACGCGGGCCTGGTACCGGCCATCGAAGGCGAGCAGATCCCGCTGCGCACCACTTCGTTCGTCTACACCCGTCGCGAGCCGCTGGGCGTCGTGGCCGGTATCGGCGCGTGGAACTACCCGATCCAGATCGCCCTGTGGAAATCCGCGCCAGCTTTGGCGGCCGGTAACGCGATGATCTTCAAGCCAAGCGAAGTCACCTCGCTGACCACCCTGAAACTGGCCGAGATCTACACCGAGGCCGGCGTTCCGGCTGGCGTGTTCAACGTCCTGACCGGTAGCGGTCGCGAAGTCGGCACCTGGCTGACCGAACACCCGCGCATCGAGAAAGTCTCCTTCACCGGCGGCACCGACACCGGCAAGAAGGTCATGGCCAGCGCTTCCAGCTCCTCGCTGAAAGACGTGACCATGGAACTGGGTGGCAAGTCGCCGCTGATCATCTTCGACGACGCCGACCTGGATCGCGCCGCCGACACCGCGATGATGGCCAACTTCTACAGCTCCGGCCAGGTCTGCACCAACGGTACCCGTGTCTTCGTACCGAGCCACCTGAAAGCCGCTTTCGAAGCCAAGATCGTCGAGCGCGTCGCGCGCATTCGCGTTGGCAACCCGGAAGACGAAAACACCAACTTCGGCCCGCTGGTCAGCTTCGCCCACATGGAAAGCGTGCTGGGCTATATCGCCAAAGGTAAGGAAGAAGGCGCCCGCCTGCTGTGCGGCGGCGAACGCCTGACCGACGGCGCATTCGCCAAAGGCGCATTCGTGGCACCGACCGTGTTCACCGACTGCACCGACGAGATGACCATCGTTCGCGAAGAAATCTTCGGCCCGGTGATGAGCATCCTGACCTACGAAACCGAAGAAGAAGTGATCCGTCGCGCCAACGACACCGACTTCGGCCTGGCCGCCGGTGTGGTAACCCGCGACCTGAACCGCGCGCACCGCGTGATTCATCAGCTCGAAGCCGGTATCTGCTGGATCAACGCCTGGGGCGAATCCGACGCCAAGATGCCGGTCGGTGGCTACAAGCAGTCGGGTGTTGGCCGTGAGAACGGCATCAGCTCGCTGAACAACTTCACCCGCATCAAATCGGTACAGGTCGAGCTGGGCGACTACGCCTCGGTGTTCTAAGGCGAAACTCGCTTCGCCTGCGAGGCCGCCTTCGCGGGCAAGAACTAGGCGTCCCCCCTGCTCCTACAGAAGCACGCAAATCTCCTGTAGGAGCGGAGCTTGCCCGCGATCGAGTGCGCAGCACTCGCCATGGCCAGACCTGACCAACTCCAAAGAGGGTGCATTCAATGTCCCAAGAATACGATTACATCATCATCGGTGCCGGCTCCGCCGGTAACACCCTGGCGACCCGTCTGACTGAAGACGAAGGCGTCACCGTGCTGCTGCTCGAAGCCGGCGGCCCGGACTACCGCTTCGACTTCCGCACGCAGATGCCTGCGGCGTTGGCATTCCCGCTGCAAGGCCGTCGCTACAACTGGGCCTACGAGACCGATCCAGAGCCACACATGAACGGTCGCCGGATGGAATGCGGCCGCGGCAAGGGCCTGGGCGGTTCCTCGTTGATCAACGGCATGTGCTACATCCGCGGCAACGCCATGGACTACGACGGCTGGGCAAAACTGCCAGGCCTGGAAGACTGGACCTACCTGGACTGCCTGCCGTATTTCCGCAAGGCGGAAACCCGCGACATCGGCCCGAACGACTACCACGGTGGCGACGGCCCGGTCAGCGTGACCACGCCGAAAGCCGGCAACAACCCGCTGTTCCACGCCATGGTCGAAGCCGGCGTGCAAGCCGGTTACCCGCGTACCGAAGACCTCAACGGCTACCAGCAGGAAGGTTTCGGTCCGATGGACCGCACCGTGACGCCTAAAGGCCGTCGCGCCAGCACCGCCCGCGGCTACCTCGACGTGGCGAAAAAGCGTTCGACCCTGAGCATCGTCACCCACGCCCTGACCGACAAGATCCTGTTCGAAGGCAAGCGTGCCGTTGGCGTGCGTTACCTGGTCGGCTCCGCCGAAGAGCGCGTCGAAGCCCGTGCCCGCAAGGAAGTGCTGCTGTGCTCCGGCGCCATCGCCTCGCCACAGATCCTGCAACGCTCCGGCGTCGGCCCGGCCAAGCTGCTGGAAAGCCTGGACATCCCGGTGGTCCACGACCTGCCGGGCGTCGGCGAAAACCTGCAAGACCACCTGGAGCTGTACCTGCAGTACGCCTGCACCCAGCCGGTCTCGCTGTACCCGTCGCTGCTCTGGTACAACCAGCCGGCCATCGGTGCCGAATGGCTGTTCAATGGCACCGGCATCGGCGCCAGCAACCAGTTCGAAGCGGGCGGTTTCATCCGCACTCGCGAAGAGTTCGAATGGCCGAACATCCAGTACCACTTCCTGCCGGTGGCGATTAACTACAACGGCAGCAACGGCGTACAGGAACACGGCTTCCAGGCACACATGGGATCCATGCGTTCGCCAAGCCGCGGCCGGATCCAGCTCAAGTCGAAGAACCCACGCGACTACCCGAGCATCCTGTTCAACTACATGGCCACCGAGCAGGACTGGCAGGAATTCCGCGACGGCATCCGCCTGACCCGGGAAATCATGCAACAGCCGGCACTGGACGCCTTCCGCGGCCGCGAAATCAGCCCGGGCATCGAAGTGCAGACCGACGAGCAGCTGGATAAATTCATCCGCGAGCACGCCGAAACCGCGTTCCACCCATCCTGCTCGTGCAAGATGGGCACCGACGAAATGGCCGTGGTCGATGGCCAGGGTCGCGTGCATGGCATGCAGGGTCTGCGAGTGGTCGATGCCTCGATCATGCCGATCATCACCACCGGCAACCTGAACGCGCCGACGATCATGATGGCCGAGAAAATCGCCGACAAGATCCGTGGCCGTCAGCCTCTGCCACGCAGCAAGGCGGCCTACTACGTGGCGGGCGATGCCCCGGTACGTGGCAAGCC
>NZ_JACMZT010000055.1:0-34997 GCF_017349615.1 Pseudomonas sp. GW531-T4 | reverse complement strand
AAAAGCGTTGAGTTGCAAAATTCGGGGGCTCGGCGCGGGTTCCGCTGGGGAGGCTTTGCTGCCGGCTTGGTGGCTAATTTAGGGCTCAAAACAAAAAGGGACAATCCAGCAAAACCGAGAATCATTGATTCCAAAACAGGGACAATTCAAAAACTGCCGCAACGCCCACCGCGAACGGCATCTGCAGCCTGCCTGCCCGCGCAAACGGCCGAATGCAGCACAGCCGTACAATCCCCGCGCCCTGTAATAGGCAACCATGCTTCGCCTCGATCCGATGGCCACGCCGAGCGGACGCCGATTGACCGAAGGCATACCGGCAGCTGCCGGAACCGCGGCCAGCCGCGTCCTGGGCCACCCACCTTGACGCGGGACATAAGCATGCTGCTTGCCTCGAAACACCTCACCGCCCCCGGGCCGCTGCGCCTGCGCCTGAAGCTGCTGTGGCTGCTCGCCTTGCTCAGCGGCGGCGCCCCGGCGCTGGCGGCACAGAGCTCGCAAGACACCCCCGGCTTCCTCGAGGGGGCGAGTCTTGAAGTGCTCAGCCGCAACTTCTACCTCAACAACGACTATCGCTCCCCGACCCCGGCCGGCAAGAGCTACAAGCAGGAATGGGCCCAGGGCTTCATCGCCTCGTTCGAGTCCGGCTTCACCCCCGGCACCATCGGCGTGGGCGTCGATGCCCACGGCTTCCTGGGCTTGAAACTGGACGGTGGCAAAGGGCATTCCGGGACGGGCCTGTTGCCGCTGGATCATGACGGGCGCAGCGAAGACAGCTACTCCAGCGCCGGCGGCGCGCTGAAGCTCAAGGCTTCGCGGACCACCCTGGCGCTCGGTGAAATGACCGTGGCGACCCCGGTGTTCGACACCGCCGACAAACGCCTGCAACCGGAATACACCAGCGGCCTGCTGCTCTCCAGCCGTGAGCTCGAGGGGCTCGACCTGCAGGCCGGTCACTTCAACGCCTTCAAGAACCAGGACGCCTCCACCGCCAAGGGCGACTTTTCCGGCTACGGGGCAACCACCCGCCACGCCAGCATCGATTTCATCGGCGCCGACCTGTTCGCCGGCCAGGCACTGGGCGGCGCCCTCTACGCCTCGGAGCTGAGCGACACCTGGCGCCAGTACTACGCCAACCTGCATGCCAGCCTTGGCCAGCTGTTCCTCGACGGCAACCTGTACCGCACCCGCGACCAGGGCCAGGCCGCGGCCGGCGCCATCGACACCACGGCCTACAGCCTCTCCGGCAAATACCGGATCGATGCCCAGGCATTCACCCTGGCCTATCAGAAAATCCACGGCGACACGCCCTTCGACTTCGTCGGCGGCGACTCCATCTACCTCGCCAACTCGATCAAATACGCCGACTTCAACGGCCCCGGCGAACGCTCCTGGCAGGCGCGCTACGACCTCGACCTGGGCGCCCTGGGCATTCCCGGCCTGAGCTTCATGGCCCGCTATGTGAGCGGCCGCGGCATCGACGGCAGCCACGCGCCCCAGGGCGGCGCCTACAACCCCTTCGACAGCGCCAGCGGCACCTACAGCCCGCAACAGGGCCGGGGCGGACGCCACTGGGAACGCGACCTGGACCTGCACTACATCGTGCAGTCGGGCCCGGCCAAGGACCTGTCGCTGCAACTGTCCCACGTCAGCCACCGGGCCAACGCCGCCCAGGCCGGCGACGACATCGACAGGCTGTACATCGTCATTCAGTACCCGCTCAAGCTCGGGCCGTTCTGATCCTGCACGGCGGGCCGAGCCTGCTCGGGCCATGCGCCGGGAAGCGCCGTTGGCAGCAGCCACATGACGGCTAACCCAAGGCATGGGCCACCTGCGCGTCTGCCACCGTCGCGTCCCGCAACACCCGCGCCAGCAGGGCGCCGGGCTGGGCGCCCGAGACCCGGGTGTCGCCGATGCGAAAGGCCGGCAGCACCCCGCCCGACCAGTCCGCGGCATCGCATTTGTGGCGCTGCAACGCGGCCAGTCCTTCACCACCGCGCAGGTAGTCGAGCAGCCGCTCCTGCTCGCGCTTGCCGTCCCCGCCCAGCTCCGCGAGCACCCGCGCATCGCCGATATCGCGGCCCTCGCAGAAATAAGCGCGGAAGATCCGCGCGAACAGCGCGGCGCAGTCGCCACCGCGCGCAGCCCGCTCGAGCATCAGGCTGTGCGCCGGGTCGCTGTCGACCAGGCGCTCGATTCGCTCGAAGGCAAAACGCAGCCCCAGCGCCTGGCCGGCCCGGGTGATCTGCGCTTCGAACAACCGGCTGCGCGCCAGGCTGCCGAACCGGCGCCGGGCGTACTCGCCCTGCTCGATGCGGCTGGCGGGAAGGTCGAACGTGGAGCGCCTCGGCACATAGACGATCGGCCGTGGCCGGTGCGCGGCCGCCATGGCCTGGCGCAGGTTCAGCTCGCCGATCCAGCACCAGGGATTGATGAAGTCGTACGCCAGATGAATGACGTTACCCATAGCGACCACCTTGCTTCTACCCATGATGGCCAGACTCTAGGCGCGCACCTGTCGGACGAGTAGCCACAGGGCGCGCAACGCTGTCTTGCTCAAGACCCGAGCGAGGCTCAGGCGGCGAGGATTTCCTCGAGGAACTCGATAAACACATTGATGCGGCTGGAGCCGCGATGGTTGGGCAGGTACAGCGCGTTGATGCAGGTGCTGGCGGTGCCGGGATTGACCTCGTACTGCTCCAGCACGCGGGTCAGGCGGCCCTGGCCGACATCGTCGCGCACCAGCCAGTCGGCCAGCAGCGCCACGCCGCCACCGGCCAGCGCCGCCTCGCGCAGGATGTCGGCGTTGTTGCTCTGCAAGCGGCCCTGCACCCCCAGGCGCTGGGGCTCTTCGTCGCCCTGGAAGGTCCAGTCCTGGTGCACGCCGCCATAGTCGAAGCGCAGGCACTGGTGCTCCAGCAGGTCGCTCGGCTGGCGCGGCAGGCCGGTGCGTGCCAGGTAGTCGGGGCTGGCCACGACCCAACGCTGGAAGTCGCCGATCTTCTTGCTGACGATGTCATCGCTGACCACCGAGGAGCCGAGGCGCACCGAGACATCGATGCGCTCGCTGATCAGGTCGCTGACCCGGTCGCTCAACGACAGGCTGATCTCCAGCCCCGGATGGCGTTCGAGCAAGCGCCCCAGGTGCGGGGCGATGATGCGCCGGCCGAACTCCACCGGAACGCTGGCCCGCAGATGCCCCTGGGCCTCGCTGCCACGGTCGGCGACGCTGGCGTCGGCTTCGTCGATGGCCTCGAGAATCGCCACGGCCTTGTCGAAATAGGCCTGTCCGGCGAGCGTGACACTGGTGTTGCGCGTGGTGCGATTGAGCAGGCTGGCGCCCAGCTCGCTTTCCAGCCCCGCCACCTGCCGCGTCACCGACGACGTCGACAGGCCGAGCTTGCGCGCCGCCGATGAGTAGCCGCCACAGCGCACGGTTTCAACGAACATCTTCAGCGCCAGCAACTTGTCCATAAGCCGATTCCGCGAGCGAAAATTGAAGCCAGGGACTATGCCTGAGCACGCACCGAGTGTCTTGTACGGTTGTGCTCAAGCACCGTGACCTGCGCCTGCTCCTTCGCCCCGGACCCTCAGCCCTGGCGGTAGTGACGGAGCAGAAACAGCAGCAGCGCCAAGCCAGGGACCGCGGCAATCGAGGTCGCCGACAGGCTCCACCCCACCTGCTCATACAGCGGGCTGGCCACCAGCGAACCCAGGGCGCCGCCGACGAAGATGCTGGTCATGTACACCGCATTCAGGCGCGCCCGGCTGTGCGGGTCGATGGCGTACACCTCACGCTGGCCAAGCACCATGTTCAGCTGCACGGCAAAATCCAGCAGCACCGCGCACACCACCAGCCACAGGTAGCCACTGCCCGGCAGCGCCCCTATCAGCAGGGACAGCGGTGCCAGCAACAAGGCCACGAGAGTGCCGCGCTGGCCATGCCCGGCGTCGGCCAGCCGGCCGGCGATCGGCGCCGCGATCGCCCCCACCGCGCCCACCAGGGCGAACACCGCCACCTGCGCCTGGCTGAAGCCGTGCTGGCGAATCAGCTCGATGGGCACGATGGTCCAGAACAGGCTGAAGCTGGCGAACAACAAGCCCTGGTACAAGGAGCGCTCACGCAGGCCGGCATGACGGCGCGCAAGGGCGAAGACCGAGCCGATCAACTCGCCATAGGAGGACTGATGCGTCGGCATGCGCCGTGGCAGGGCAACGGCCATCACGCAGGCGATCACCGCCATCAGGCCCGCGGCGCTGAAGAACACCCCGCGCCAGCCGAACGCCTGGGCCAGCAGGCTCGACAGCGGGCGCGACAACAGAATGCCCAGCAGCAGCCCGCTCATGATGTTGCCGACCACCCGCCCGCGACTTTCCTCGGGCGCCATGTGCGCGGCCAACGGCACCAGAATCTGCACCGCCACCGAAGTCAGGCCGATGAGCAACGACAGCGCCAGGAACAGCGAAGGCGACTCAGTAAAGCCCGCGGCGATCAGGCACAGGCTCACGGCGAGCGTGAACCCCACCACCAGGCGGCGGTTTTCCATCAGGTCGGCCAGGGGCACCAACAGCAGCAGGCCCGCGGCGTAGCCGAGCTGGGTCAGCGAGACAATCAGGCTGGCATGGGCGTTCGACAGGCCGATCTGCGGGGCGATCAGCTCGACGATCGGCTGGGCGTAGTAAAGGTTGGCGACGACCGCGCCGCAACAGAAGGCCAGCAAGGCCACCAGGGCGCCAGAGAGGGTGGCGGGCCGTTCGCCCTTCAGCGCCGTGCTGGCCGTCGTTGCAAAGTTGCCGGTAGGCATGATGAAACCTCGTTCGCGTGGAGAAAAGTTTCGCCAAGGCTAGGCGCGACGCTCAATCGGGAGAATCCACTGCCGGGGCAATTGAGCGATGCGCATCACGCAACGATCCCGGCGTTGCCGATGGCGCAAAAGGTCTTTGCGCGGTTTGCCAATACCGCCGTCCACCCCCCTTCTCTACCCTTGGGCACTTGCCACGGGGCGGTCCGTCACCGCTCTCCTCAGCGGCTCAAGGAGACTTCCATGACCTCGACTGCATCACTGTCCGCCCGCGCGGATTCCACGGACCAATGAAGGGTGACCCGATGAACGCCAGGCAGTTGTGGCTGGGCGCCGTGGTGCTCGCCACGGCAGGCGCGATAGGCGCCGCGCTGTTGATGTGGCGCCCGGCGATCGCGCCGGCCGAACCGCCACAACGCTTCGATGCCGCCCAGGTGCAACGCGGCGCGCGGGTCGCCGAAGCCGGCGATTGCGCGGTGTGCCATACCCGCCCCGGCGGCCGCTACCTGGCCGGCGGGCTGGCGCTGGTGACGCCGTTCGGCACGCTCTACAGCACCAACATCACCCCGGACGCCGGGACCGGGATTGGCCAATGGTCATTGCCGGCCTTCGAGCGGGCGATGCGCGAAGGGGTCGCCCGCGACGGGCACTTGCTGTATCCGGCCTTCCCTTACGCCTACTACCGGCGCATGACGGACGGGGACATCGCGGACCTCTACGCCTATCTGATGAGCGGCCCCGCCGTGCATGCGCCGGCCATGCAGAACCGGATGAACTTCCCGATGAACATCCGCCCGCTGGTGTCGTTCTGGAACCTGCTGTTCCTGCACACGGAGCCCTTGGCGCCCATGGCGCAGCAATCCGCAACCTGGAACCGTGGCCGCTATCTGGTCGAAGGCCCCGGCCACTGCGCCGGCTGCCATTCTCCGCTCAACCCGCTGGGCGCCGAGCAGTCCGCCCAGCATCTTGCCGGCGGCAGGGTGGACGGCTGGCAGGCGCCGTCCCTGCTGGGCCTGGCCAACCGCGCCGCGCCCTGGAGCCGCGAGCAACTGGCGGGCTACCTGCGGGCGGAGGTGGTCGAGGGCCATGGCACCGCCGCCGGGCCGATGCGACCGGTCAGCCTCAGCCTGGGCAACATGCCGGGTAGCGACGCCGAGGCGATTGCCGACTACCTGCTGAGCCTCAAGGCCCCCACTCCCGCCGCACCCGCTGCAGCCACCGCACGCCCCACCGAAGTGGTCGAGCAGGCGCCTGGCGCCCAGCTGTTCCAGAGCGCCTGCGCCGGTTGCCATGGCCCGGCCGCGCCGATGCGCCAGATCGATGGGCGCCCGGCCCTGGAGCGGACATCGGCGCTGCATGCCTCAAGCGCGCGCAACTTTCTCAAGACCGTGCTCGAAGGCGTGCCCGCCACCCCGGGGTTGCCCGGCCCGGTCATGCCGCCCTTCGCCGCCAGCCTGGACAACCAGCAGCTGGCGGCGCTGGCCTCGTTCCTGCGCGAACAGGCCAGCCCGGGCCAGCCGTGGGCCGACCTTTCTTCCACCCTTCACGAATTACGCCAGGAGGCGCAATGACCCACATGACCCTCAACGTCAACGGCTCGTCCCATGCGCTGGAGCTGGAGCCCGACATGCCGTTGCTGTATGCGCTGCGCAATCACCTGGGGCTCAACGGCGCCAAGTACGGTTGCGGCCTGGGACAATGCGGAGCCTGCACCGTGCTGGTGGATGACCAGCCGGTCTTTTCCTGCCTGACGCCCTGCAGCGGCCTGGAAGGCAAGGCCGTCCGCACGGTGGAGAGCCTGGGTACGGCGGAGCGCCCGGGGCCTTTGCAAAAAGCCTTTATCGAGGCCCAGGCCGCCCAGTGCGGCTACTGCATCGCCGGCATGCTGATGCGCGCCCAGGCGTTGCTGGAACGCGACCCTCATCCGGACGAAGCCACCATTCGCGAGCATATGGCGAGCAACCTGTGCCGCTGCGGCACCCACCTGCGGATCATCGACGCCATCGGCCGCGTGGCCAGGCAAGAGCGGAGCGCGCCATGACCCGGCACCATGAAGTCGACCAGGGGCGTCGCGCGTTCCTGCGCGGTGGCGCGCTGGTGCTGGCGTTCACCCTGGTCCCGGCGGCGCGCCAGGCGCTGGCCGACAGCGAAGTCGATACCCTCGGCACGGTAGTACTGGCGCCCGATCTGCCGGGCAGCCTGCGCACCAATCCCTACCTCGATGCCTGGATCCGCGTCGCGGCCGAAGGCGTCACCGTCTACACCGGCAAGGCCGAATTGGGGACGGGGGTGAAAACCGCGCTGTTGCAGATTGCCGCCGAACGCCTGGACCTCGCGCCAGGCGCGATCACCCTGCTCAGCGCGGACACCGCCCTGACGCCCAACGAAGGCTACACCGCCGGCAGCCACAGCATTTTCGACAGCGGCACGGCCCTGTTCAACGCCGCGGCCCAGGTCCGGCAATTGCTGCTGGCGTCGGCCGCGCGCAGCTGGGCCGTGGACGCCGCGCTGCTGACGACGCACGAGGGCCAGATCCAGGGCCCGGCCGGGCAACGCATGCCTTATGCCGAGGCGGTCAAGGGCGTGGACCTGCACCACTATGCGCAGGCGCAATCGCCCTCGATGCCACCGTCTGCGTTCAAGCTGATCGGCCATTCGCTGCCGCGCCTGGATATCCCGGCCAAGGTCAGTGGCGGCGCCGCGTTCGTCCAGGACCTGCGCCTGCCGGGCATGCTGCACGCCCGGGTGATCCGCCCGCCCCGCCCTGGCTGCCGCCTGGAAGCCTTCGATGCCGAGGCGATCAAGGCCCTGCCCGGCGTGGTGCGGGTGGTGCAGGACGGCAACTACCTGGCGGTGGTCGCCCGGGATGAGTGGCAAGCCATCAAGGCGATGCGCAGCGGCTATGAGCAGGCCCGCTGGAGCGCTGGAGAAGCGATCCCCGAAGCGCGGGACATCCACGCGCTACTGACCCGCCTGCCCGCGCGCCGCTACCCGATCAGCCATGAAGGCAACCCGGCGGCCGGCGCCCGCACCAGCTATCGCGCGCGGTTCAGCAAGCAGTACCTGATGCACGGCTCCATCGGCCCGTCCTGCGCCGTGGCCTGGTTCAAGGACGGTGTGCTCACGGTCTGGACCCACACCCAGGGGGTCTACCCGTTGCGCGCGGGGATCGCCGAGATGGTCGGGCTGGCGCCGGAGCGGGTGCGCTGCATCCACACCGAGGGCTCCGGGTGCTACGGCCACAACGGCGCGGACGACGCGGCGGCCGATGCCGCATTGATCGCGATGCGGCTCGCCGGCTCGCCGGTGCGGGTGCAGTGGATGCGCGAGCAGGAAAACCTCTGGGAGCCCTACAGCAGCGCCATGCTCACCGAGGTCCAGGCCAGCCTCGACGCCCAGGGCCGATTGCAGGACTGGGCCTATGAGCTGTGGACCACGCCGCACAACGAACGCATCGTCAATGCCGGCCGCTTGATTCCCGCGCGGCTGTTGGCCCGGCCATTCGTTTCCGCGCCGTCGATCCCCATCGCCCAGCCCGAAGGGGATGGCGATCGCAATGCCGTGCCGCTGTACAGCCTGGCGTCCACCCGCATCGACATGAACTTCGTCACCCGCATGCCGTTTCGCACCTCCGCCATGCGCTCGCTGGGGGCCCACATCAATATCTTCGCCATCGAAGCCTGCATCGATGAACTGGCCGCCCGGGCCGGCGCCGATCCGGTGGCCTTGCGCCTCGCCCACCTGAGCGACCCGCGGGCACGGGCGGTGGTCGAACGGGTGCGGGACGCCAGCGGCTGGCCGCACAAGGGCAAGGAGCCCGGCGCGGGCATCGGCTTTGCGTTTGCCCGCTACAAAAACATCATGGGCTACTGCGCCATCGCCGTCCTGCTGCGGGTGCATCCGCAGACCGGCGAGGTGCAGCTCGATCGAGTGGTCACGGCAGTGGACGTGGGCCAGATCGTCAACCCCGATGGCCTGCGCAACCAGGTGGAAGGCGGCATCGTGCAGTCCGCCAGCTGGACCCTGTTCGAGAAGGTCGGCTACGACCCGGGGGGTGTGCGCAGCTACGACTGGAGTGGTTATCCGATCCTGCGTTTTCCACAGTTGCCCCGGCAGGTCGAGGTGCATCTGCTCGATCAGCCGGGACAGCCGTTCCTCGGCGCCGCCGAGATCGTCCAGGGCCCCATGGCCGCCGCCATCGGCAATGCCGTGGCCAATGCCACCGGCCGGCGCTGGCTGAACCTGCCGCTGACCCGCTCCGAGCAGCCGGCCTAACCCGGAGTCCAGCCGCCGCTTCGGCGGCGGTCCTTTCGCACGCTGCCAAGGCATCGAGGAGCGAGCGGGCCAATCGCCGCGCCCGCCGTCGACTGCCCGCTCGCCGCGTCATGCATCCGTCGCCGTTCAGGGCGTTGCGTTTCACGCAATGCAGCGTAGAGCGGCGGCTGGATTATCAGCCACGGCCCGGCGGATTAGGTTAGTGCCCAACAAAGACACGCAAACCGGCAATCACCTGTTGTTCAACCAGGCACCGTCCGCCTGAGCACCCACGGCATCTCGATCGATGCCCTCATAAGGAAATACCCATGACCCAGCACCTGTTCCAACCCCTTGCGGTCGGCCCCTACACCCTGGCTCACCGCGTGGCCATGGCCCCGCTGACCCGCTCCCGCGCCGGCCAGCCGGGCGACCTGCCGACCGCCATGAACGCCGAGTATTACCGGCAGCGCGCGAGTGCCGCGCTGATCGTTACCGAGGCCACGCAGATTTCCCGCCAGGGCCAGGGCTACGCCTGGACCCCGGGGATCTACAGCGATGCCCAGGTGGCGGCCTGGCGCCAGGTGAGCAGCCAAGTGCACGAAGCCGGCGGGCTGATTTTCATGCAGCTGTGGCATGTGGGGCGTGTCTCTCACCCGAGCTTCCAGCCCGATAACGCCCTGCCGGTGGCGCCCAGCGCCCTGCCGGTTCCAGGCAAGACCTTTATCGTCGACGACGAGGGCAACGGCGTCTGGGGCGATGTGCCGGTGCCGCGCGCCCTGCAAGTGGCGGAGATCGCGCAGATCGTCGACGACTATCGGCGCGCGGCGCGCAACGTCCTGAAAGCCGGCATGGACGGCGTGGAAATCCACGCGGGCAACGGCTACCTGCTCGACCAGTTCATCAACAGCAACAGCAATCAGCGCACGGACCAGTACGGCGGCAGCGTGGAAAATCGCGCCCGGCTGTTGCTGGAGGTCGTGGCAGCCGTCGCCGATGAGGTGGGCGCCGAACGCGTGGCGGTACGCCTCACTCCCATGGGGCGCTTCATGGGCATGGGCGACGCAACGCCCGAGGCCACTTTCGGCCATATCGTCCGCGCCCTGAACCGCTGGCCCCTGGCCTATCTGCACCTTGTGGAACCGGCCGTGGTCGGCACCGTCAAGGACGAGAACTTCGACCCACGCTGGGACGCGATCATCGGGCAACTGCGCACGGAGTGGAACGGCGTGCTGATGCTCGCCGGCGGCTACGATCCGCAATCGGCGGAGCAGGCCCTGGCCGCCAACCGCGCCGACCTGATTGCCTTTGGTCGCCCCTTCCTGGCCAACCCCGACCTGCCCCGGCGGATCCGCGACGGGCTGGCGCTGAATGCCCCCGACCCAAGCACCTTCTTTGGCGGCGACCAGCGTGGATACACCGACTACCCCGTTCATCCATAAGGAGCGATCCCGGTAACCCTGCTCCCGGGCTTATCGAATCGGCCGCGCTTGCGGGGGCGGCCGATACCCGGCGTGCAAAGGGCCGCTTCGGCTTATCGGGGTTCCTCGGGGCCGGTTCCGCCCGCCGGGCCGGACGCGATAGCCTGCCGCAGCGTTTCCAGTGTCGCGGGCTTGAACAGAATCTGGTCCATCCCGGCGGCCATGCATCGCTCCACCGCACTCGCCTCGATACTGGCCGTCAGGGCAATGATGCGACAGCGTGGCAGGCTGCTGTGGGATTCCTCCCAGCGGATCCGCCTGGCGAGTTCGAAGCCGTCCATCCTCGGCATCATGCCGTCCGTGAGCACGATGTCGAAGTCCGCGCTCAACCAGCGCTTGAAGGCTTCCTGCCCATCTTCCGCGACCACCACTCGATGCCCCAGGGTTTCCAGCTGGGTGTTGAGGGTCACGCGATTGAAGGCATTATCTTCGGCCAGCAAGATGGACAACGGAGGCACGTCGGCAGAAACGGTCGGGTCCTGCTGCGCCGCTTCGCCCTCGACAGCGGCTGGAGGGTCACAGATGGGCAGGCTCAATTCGAGGCTGAAGCAGGATCCTTTGCCAGGTTCGCTACGCGGCTTGATCTGGCCCCCCATCAATTGCACCAGGCGGCGGCTGATGTTCAGCCCCAGGCCGCTTCCGGACGCCTGCCCCGCGCCTGGCACGCCCACCTGGGAGAAGGGTTTGAACAGCTTGTCCATGTCTTCGGCGCCAATGCCGATGCCCGTGTCGATGACATCGAGGTCCAGGCGCAAGCTGTGCCCTTCACGACGGGTGCGGGCCTGGAGGATGACGCCGCCGCGCTCGGTGAACTTGATGGCGTTGCCGAGCAGGTTGAACAGCACCTGCTTGAAATGCAGCGGGTCCAGCAGCACCCATGCCTGCAGATCGCCTTCGACCTTGACGTCCAGGGTGAGGCCTTTTTGTCGCGCCATGCCAGTGACAACCGAGGCGACGCCTTCGATCTGCTGGTTGATGAGCACCGGCTCAGGAAACGAATCGATCTTTCCGGACTCGATGCGAGCAATATCCAGCACATTGCCCAGCAGCGACAAAAGCCCCTGGGCCGCTTCCTGGGCCACGGACAGGGATACGCTGTCGGCCTCCCCCTGTTTCGCCCGCAGCAGCGCGAGCTCCTGCATGCCGATGATCGCGTTCAGCGGCGTGCGTATCTCATGGCTCATCGTCGACAGGAAGACACTCTTGGCCTGGTTGGCGGCCTCGGCGCGCTCCTCGGCGGCCCGGGTCCTGCGGACCTGGCGTCGCAGGTAGAACGCCCAGATCAGCGAGATGGCGATCAGGGTCGCGAAGAGCCCGCCCAGCTGGAGAATCTTGTCGCGATGGTCGCGCCAGAAGTCGCTCCCGCCCCTGGCGAAGCGCGGCGCCCAGGCCTGGACTATGTCCGCGACCTCTTCCGGCGTGATTGCCAGCTGCGCCTTCTCCAGGATGCTGCGCAACTCCGGCTGGTGCTTCGCCACCCCGATGCCGATGGGCGTGGAGATGTTCTGCAGGATCCCGGTGACCTGGATGCGATTGTCGAAATACTGGGCCGACAGATAGCGACCGGTGTAGTCGCTGCTCAGGTACACCTCGCTCTGCCCCGAATCGACCGAGCGCATGGCCTCGAGGAACGTGGGGTATACCTTGAGCTGAATCGCCGGATAGTCGCGTCTTATCGTATCGATGAAAAAGTAGCCCTCACCCGTCGCCAGGGTCTTCCCATTCAGATCGGCAAGCCCGGTGAAACGCCGGCCGGCGTGACGACCAGCACTGGTCGCGGTCATCAATACGGTGGAGCTGCGCAGGTACGGCGACAAGACATCCAGTGGCGTCTCGAACAGCTCGGACTGAGGCATGGCCGGGGTCAGAAGCGCCCGCCCCTCGGCGATGAGCCTGTTGGTTTCGAGGGTGTTTGGCGTGCCCAGGTAGGCGAACTTCAGGCCACTGCGCTGGCTGATCAATTCCAGGTAGTCGCGGCCAATGCCGGTGACGCTGCGGTCCCGTCCCAGCTCGCCCAGCGCCCCGAGCGAGTAATTGATGGCCACGGGGACCTGCGGGTGGCTGTCCAGCCAGCGCTGTTCCGCGGGCGTCAGCTTCACGCGCGCTTCGTCGATGCTCAAGCGGCGGCCGGCGCTCCAGCTGCGCAGGATGTCTTCCCCATAGCGCCTGGATATCCTCGGTATCGCCCGGTCGATGATGCCCCTCAGCGTCTCGTCTCCCGGACGCAGCAGGAAGCGGAAGCCCTGGCTGTCGACGGGAGCGAAGTTGTCGATGCGCAGGCCCAGCAGGTAATGGGTTTGCATCAGGTAATGCGAGGACAGGGCATCCCCCAACACCGCATCGACGTCCCCCAGCACCAGCGCTTCGAGCGCGCGTTGAGGCGAATCGAAAAACTCCACCTGGCTATGGGGGTAGGCCTCCCGTACCGCCTGTTCCTGAAGATAGCCGACGGTCATTCCCAGCACGGTACCGGCTTGATTGGGGTCGAAGGGCTGGGCCTGCGAAGTCACCAGCACCGGGCGGTCGGGCAGGTAGGCCTCGCTGAGCAGCAGGCCATTTTCCCGGCCTTCGACATCGCTGCCCGCGCCCAGCAGGTCGATCTCGCCACTGCGCAAGGCCGCCAGCGCGGATGCCCGCGACGAGTAGGCGCGCACCTGCGGTGGCCATTCGAACATCAGGGCCAGGTAGTCGGCGGTGATGCCCTGGTAGCGATCGCCATAGAACACCGACAGGGGCGGATAATCGAGAAGCACCACGCCGACCCTGAGCGGCCCTCGCCCTTCCAGCCACTGCCGCGCCTTGGCGTCCAGCCAAGGGTGACTGCTTGTGGTCATGCGACCGGACAAGGTGATGTCTTGCGCATGAACCGGAAATATCGGTGAAAGAATACCCAGCAACAGAATGCCAATAGCTGCGAGGGACCTCAGTAGCATGGGGAACCTTCCTTGAGGTACTTGCGAAACCTGGGGCGGCGGACGCGACCCGGCAGGCAGCCCCTGGGAAGTCGTCGACAGTCTTGGGTATTTGCCGGGAATTTTAGGCCTTAGTGGCGCGCAGCGACATAGAAACCAGCAGACAGCGGGTATGGCTGCGTTTGTTTTCTGTCATACACGATAGCCGCGGCATTGCAGTAACCACCCCCGTTGCGAGAGGCTGCGCCGTCAAGGCACAGCCCCCCGACGCAAGCTCATGGCCTCAGGACAACTCGTATTGCTGACGGTTGTTCAATACCCGTTGAGCCTGTTCGCGGTCCAGGTCGCCGACCTTATCGGCCACCACCACGGTGGCCACGCAATTGCCAATCAGGTTGCCCGCCGCGCGTGCCATGCCGATGAACCAGTCGATCGACAACACCAGCACCAGGCCGATCACCGGAATGCTGGGGACTGCGCTCAGGGTCGCCGCCAGGATCACGATGGCCGAGCCCGGCACGCCGTGCGCGCCCTTGGAGGTCACGAGCGACACCCCGAGCACCAGCAGCAGGTCACCTATCGACAAGGGGGTATTGGTGGCCTGGGCAATGAAGACCACCGCCAGGGTCAGGTAGATCGAGAAGGCATCGAGGTTGAACGAATAGCCGGTGGGTACCACCAGCCCCACCACTGATTTTTTTACGCCCAGGACTTCCAGCTTGCGCATGATCTGCGGTAGCACCGAGTCCGAGGAGGCGGTGGCCAGGACGATAGTCAGCTCCTCGCGCAGGTAGGCAATGAACTTGAACACGTTGATCCCGGCATAACGCAACACCGCCCCCAGGATCACGAACACGAAGATCAGGATCGAGGCGTAGAACAGCACGACCAGGGAAATCAGCTGCTTCATCGAACCGACACCGTACTTGCCAACGGTGTAGGCCACCGCCCCTAGCACGCCCAGGGGCGCCAGCCGCACGATCAGGCCCATGGCCTTGAACAGCACCTTGGAAATATCGTCGATGAACGAGGTCACGCGCTCCGCGCTTTTACCCCCCACCAATGCCAGGCTGATGCCGAACAGCAAGGCAAAGAACAGCACCTGCAATACATCGTTGCGGGCCAATGCATCGATTGAGGTGGTGGGAATGATGTTCAGGATGAACGAACCGATGCCGCTGCCCTGGAGCTTGTGGGCATTCTCCGAATAGCTGCTCATGGCCCCGGCATCCAGGGTCGTGGTGTCGATGTTCATGCCATGCCCGGGCCCGAACACGAACGCCAGCAGGATGCCGAGAGCCAGGGCAATGGTGGTCATGATCTCGAAGTAGATCAGCGCCACGCCCCCTACCCGCCCGACGTTTTTCAGGTCGCCCGTACCGGCGATCCCATGCACCACCACACAAAAGACGATGGGTGCGACGATCATCGAAATCAGCTTGAGAAAACCGTCGCTGAGCACTTTCAGCTTTACCGCGAAATCAGGCACCAGTACGCCGAGCACAATCCCCAGCAACAGGGCCAGCAACACCTGCGAAAAGAGTGATCCATACCAGGCCCTGGCCGGTGGTTTGACTGCGCTCGCAGCATTTGAGTCGTGGTTCATGATGTTTCTCCGTCAAGAATCAACCGAGTCCCTGGCGGGTCGACAACGCTGTCGACCCGCGGACTGCCCCCTCTTCAGCGACTCAGGTCGACGTCTGCCCGGTTGAATATCGGGTGGCCGAACCACAGCGAAGCCGCTTGAAGAATGCATCGTGCATAGCAGCCCCCATGCCACTTCCCGCGGAAAATCATGGATTTATCATTTACCGATCGAAAAACAAGGTCTTACAGGTCTGACCAGTCTAGGAAGCTGTGCGACTCGTCAGTTTTCTCCAGACTCGCAATCGTGCGCAGGTGGAGGCCCATGCCTCAAGACAGCGCAATCTCCCCCGCCGCCCGGGCCATGGAAGCGTGCACGAACGCTCTGAAATGGGGAGTTCAAGCCGTGAGCAGGACTGCTCGGCAACAAGGATGGCAGATGGATGAGCCCCTTCATCGAGACCCGATCCAGCTTGCAGCAGGTATCCCGGCGGCGGCCAGCGCCGCTGGCGGCAGGTTAGCAACAACCCTGGCGGGTTGTCGGCCGACGTACCTGACCGTACACCGCCAGGCAATGCACCTGGCTGACCCAATGGCTGGGCACGGGCGTCCAGGACTGGGGGTCGTTGCCGGCCTCATCGGTCGATTGAATCACCTCGCCCTCCAGCAGCGGGCGATAACCTGGCGGTGATGTAGGCCGACCGCCAATAACGCTGCCCGCCACCAGGCCTGGGGCACCATCCGAAGGTTGTTGCGTAGAGCGCTTCGAATCCATATCGCTGAACTCCTGTGGGGTGAAGTTCAAGCGCAAAGCAAAACGCGCGCCACAGACTTGCTCAGGCAGGTGCGAAAACTAATGCGACGAGACATAGACAGATGGCGTGGATGGCGCAGGCAGCGCATAGGTCGCCTTCATCCATTCGATCTCCGCCTGGGGCGTTCGGCCGAAGAAGCGTTTGAACTCGCGGCTGAATTGCGAGGCGCTTTCGTAGCCTACGTTGAAGGCCGCCGTCGAAGCGCTCATGGCGTTGCGCAGCATCAGCAGTCGCGCCTGGTGCAAGCGCGTCGACTTCAGGTACTGCATCGGAGAGGCGTTCGTCACGCTGCGAAAGTGCAGGTGAAAGCTGGGCACGCTCATGCTCGCTTCCCGGGCCAGGGACTCCACGTCCAGGCGCTCCTGGTAGCAACTGTGGATCTTGCGGATCGCGCGAGTGACCTTGCCGAAGTGCCCCTGGAGATTGAGCGCGGCACGCATCGAGCCGCCCTGCTCGCCCGTCAGGATGCGGTAATAGATTTCCCGCACCAGCGACGGCCCGAGTATCTGCGCGTCACCTGGAGCACTCATCGCCTCGAGAAAACGCAGTGTCGAGGCGCGCAGCAGATCGTCCATCGGCGAGGCATACATCCCCTTGGGCTGGGCGTCGCTGGGCCCGAGGGCTTCATCCACTTGCAGCATCAACTCGCTGGCCACCTGCAAGTCGAGACGCATGTAGACCGCCAGCATGGGCTCTGCCTCGCTGGCGTCGGTCTCCATGGTGAACGGCACGGGGACCGACACCACCAGGTAATGCTGGGCGTCATAGACATAGACGTCATCACCCAGGTAGCCACGCTTGCGCCCTTGGCACAGGATGACGATGCCCGGGTCATACAAAACCGGGGTACGGGTCAGGGGCCGGTTCGAACGCAGGAAGCGGATATCCTCCAGCGCGCTGAGGTTGTAGCCCTCGATCGGCGCCAGCTTTTCCATCAGCTGCACCATGCGCGAGGTCTGTGAGTCGGCCTGATTCATTGACAGCCCCTTGGCTGACCGTTCAACCATCGGTCGAACGGCTCAGCGCTTCCCATTGATCGATTTCTCTGGCCGCCTGCTCCAGCCTGCCGCGCACCAGGCCCAAGGCATCGCTGCCCAGCAGCAGGTGTGCGGGTGGCGTCGGACTGGCGATGACCTGCAGCATCGCTTGCGCGGCTTTGCGCGGGTCGCCGGGCTGTTTGCCGCTTTTCTCTTCCCGCGCTTTGCGCACCGGGTCGAAACTGGCGTCATAGTCGCCAATGCTCCGTGGCGTGCGCTGCATCGAACGACCGGCCCAGTCCGTGCGAAACGAGCCTGGCGCCACGGCGGTCACGAAGATATTGAACGGCCGCAGTTCTTTGCTCAGCGTATCGGAGATACCTTCGAGCGCAAACTTGCTCCCGCAGTAGTAGGCGATACCCGGCATGGTGATGGTGCCGCCCATGGAGGTGATATTGAGAATGTGACCGGCACGCCGCTTGCGAAAATATGGCAGGAACGCCTTGGTGACCGCGACCGCGCCGAACACATTGACGTCGAACTGGCGACGCAGCTCCTCCAGCGGCGACTCTTCGAAGATGCCCTCATGACCGTAGCCGGCGTTGTTGACCAAGACATCGACCGGGCCATGAGCGGCTTCGACAGCCGCGACCAGGCTGTCGATCCGCTCGAAGTCAGTGACATCCAGAATCACCCCATGGGCACGATCCACGGAAAGCGCCTGAAACGCCTGCAAGGCCGCTTCATTGCGCACAGTGCCGATAACCCGATGCCCCGCGGCAAGCGCTTCCCGCGCCAGCGCATTGCCAAAGCCGCTGCTGACACCCGTGATAAATAGGGTTTTTATGCTGTTCATGGCGAGCTCCGATAGAGAGGGACGAGGCGGCCATGCTATCCAGGGAAAACCCGGTCACCTATGCCGGTTTGTCTTTGAGCATTGCCTATTCCTATCAGGGTCAATAGTTAAGTGGGTAGTCGCCGATCTCCGCTTCCGCGAGTCAGGTCCGCTCCAGCGCGGCAAAAGGGAAAGAAGCAAAAAGCCTCGGAACAACTAAGCAAGTTCGTCGTAGGCTATCGAGGGAAAAGCGCCCTGCCTCAAAATCCGCTCTAGTAAAAAGTCACGTCATGCCAAGGCTGCTACATCCAAACGAGTCTTGAACCAAGGGATGACGGAAAACAGACAGAGAAATGCACTTAAAACCACTGGATACTGCTGGAACGCAGCCGACGTCAGTGGAATACCGCACAAACGAAAAAAGGACCCGAAGGTCCTTTTTTCGATCGCTGCAGAGCTAAGTGGAACTCTGTAGCGCTATGTTTGGAGCGGGAAACGAGACTCGAACTCGCGACCCCGACCTTGGCAAGGTCGTGCTCTACCAACTGAGCTATTCCCGCGTCTTGGTGGTGTGCATTCTATAGAAATTCGAAACTGCGTCAACCCCTTGATTCAAAAAAGTTTTATTTCTTTTCCACATCGGTCTTCAGATGCGGCCAGGCAGCGCGCAGGTACTGCAGCATGGACCACAGGGTCAGCCCTCCTGCGATCAGCAACAGGGCATAACCCAGCAGCACCCAGAAAGTGAAGGCCGGCGGGTTGGCCAGCAGGATCACCAGCGCCAGCATCTGCGCGGCGGTTTTCCATTTGCCCATGTTGGATACCGCTACTTGCGCGCGGGCACCCAGTTCGGCCATCCACTCGCGGAGGGCGGAAACGACGATTTCACGTCCGATGATCACCGCCGCCGGCAGGGTCAGCCACAGGTTGCCGTGCTCTTGCACCAGCAGTACCAGGGCCACCGCCACCATCAACTTGTCGGCCACCGGATCGAGGAAGGCCCCGAACGGCGTGCTTTGCTCCAGACGCCGCGCCAGGTAGCCATCGAGCCAGTCGGTGGCCGCGGCAAACGCGAAGACGGAACTGGCGGCCATGTAGCTCCAGTTGTAAGGCAGGTAAAACAGCAAAATGAAGATCGGGATGAGCAGAACGCGTAGAACGGTGATCAGATTAGGGATATTCATCGGCACAACTGGCTACGAGGTGAGTTGGCAATCTACTCGAAAAAGACAGCAGATGAGCTAGGCACGGCCATTCTACGGGCTTCTCGCACAGCGTGTCTAACACTGTTCCAACACGTTGAACCCCTCGAAAGCGCAACTTCCCGGGGCCTGCGCGAGCAGGACAAGACTCAGTTCGCAAACCTGCTGGAACCATCATCTGTAGACGTAGTGCGGCGGCCATACAGATTTTCCAGCCAGACTCTCAGCCTTCGCCAGACTCCATCCAAGTTCAGAATCGTCCTAAAGCCTTGCCCATCGCCGCTTGCTAGGTTTGCGGGGCTCTACAAAGAGCCTCGCGGATCAGTCAACGCAGGGACGATAAAATGCTCTCTTCTGCTCGCCTGGGCGACAAACACCTCTGCCCTCTTCCCGGTCACGGCACGACACCTATTGCTTGCACTTCTGGTGACATCAACATCAACTTCATGGGAGCAGCCCGTGTGGGAGACACTTGCGGTTGTGGCGCGGTCATCACCACGGGGTTTCCCTCGATCATTCTGAATGGTCGTCCCATGGCCCATTTAGGGAGCCCCACCAGCCACGGCGGGACAATCATCACAGGGTCGGGTGATACTTTCGGTGGCTTTGTCATGGGGCCCGCTCCTGGGGCTGCCATCATCAACTTCGCAGCACTCGGCGTGTTTCGCCCGGATGGCTCGGTGGACGATGAAAAGATGGCGACCTTGTTGGCTGACCCGAGACTGACCGAGAAGGCCAGCGCTGCAAATGCCTTGATCGATCCCAATACGGCCTCTAAGGCGCCTGAAGAGCAGCCAGAGGAGAAAGTCTGTGCCGACCCCGACCGCATGGAGGAACTGGCGAGCTACATCGCGGGTGAAATGAACGCCAATATCAATAGCGCGTCTGTGCGGCAAATGAAGGACCTCAACAGCTTTAGCCCAACTGCTGAGACAAAGAAATATAAGGAGCTTCCTTTCTATCTTCGTATTGGTCAAAGCCCTGACTTCTACAGCTTAGCGCTGGGGAAGAGAGCGAAAGCCTTAGCTATCTGGACAGAACGAGTAGGTCAAAATCGACCGTGGGACCACAAGCCTATTATTCGCAGGTCCATCGGGGGAATTTGGCACAAACAGGGTGACTACGATTACTTCTACGACATCTGGTCGAACATTCACTACGGCTATGTGGGGATGGCTGGAGGCCTTTCTGAAAGCGTCCTCTTGGATGGTGCAGGTATAGAACAAATAGGGTCAGACGCTGCCCGGAAGGTTGAAGAGATGTATAAAAAACCTAAAGCAGAATGGGAACTGCCTGGCCCACAACGCTCAGCAGATATCGAGGGCATGCGGGCATGGGATGATGCGCCTGATCGAACATCCATTAGCATTGGCATTAAACTCTATCGACAACACCCCCACGGAGGCGTCACGACAAAGATGATCATGGACGAGGTTCTTGCAATACCGCTTCAAGAATGGAGAAAGGGGGCCCGGGTACATGTCTGCAAAGAAACATAAGGTCCGATATGGCCGCTGGCTACTTCTGATTCTCGTCATCCTCCCTATAGCACTTTGGCATTTTGCCTCCCCGGTTGTATCGGTCGACTTTTCCCCGGATAGCAAGGAAGAGTTCCGATATGTCTGGAACACTCAGGACAGAATCCATAGAGGCGACATTAAACATGGGGGCTCTGCCATTGAGTCCGGCTACATATTTCCTGACGACGACTTCTTTATGATGTTCTTTTGGTGGACGGACAAAGGTTTTCAACAATGTATCGACATCACACCGAAGCGCTGGGCAACGATAGACATCTACCTTGATGCAGCAGGCAGGATCGACACCACTAAAACTGCTCCTGACATTATTGCGCGCTTGAAGAAATGCGAGGGCGAGCCTGATCCTTTCCGCCCCTGAGTTCCCCCCTACTCGCTATGCAAGTTCGCATAAATCAACTCAGCGAGCTTTTTACTGATCCCCGGTGCCTTGGCGATCTCGTCGATGCTTGCGCGAGACAGCTCCTGCAATCCGCCAAAATGCTTCAGCAGGTCGCGACGGCGCTTGGGGCCGACGCCGGCCACGCCTTCGAGGGTCGAGGTGCGGCGGGTCTTGCCGCGGCGTGCGCGGTGGCCGGTGATTGCGAAACGGTGGGCCTCGTCACGGATCTGCTGGATCAGGTGCAGCGCCGGTGAGTCGCCCTTGAGAGTGAACTCATGGGCGGCATCGTTGAGGTAGAGGGTCTCGAAACCGGCCTTGCGCGTTGCGCCCTTGGCCACCCCCAGCAGGATCAGGTCGGGCACCGCCAGCTCGTTGAGCACGTCGCGGGCCATGGACAGCTGGCCCTTGCCACCGTCCACCAGCAGGATGTCCGGCAGCTTGCCCTCGCCGTCCTTGAGCTTGCTGAAGCGCCGGGTCAGGGCCTGGTGCATCGCCGCATAGTCGTCGCCGGCGGTGACGCCCTCGATGTTGTAGCGCCGGTAATCGGACTTCAGCGGCCCTTCCGGGCCGAACACCACGCAGGACGCCACGGTCGCCTCGCCGCTGGAGTGGCTGATGTCGTAGCACTCCAGGCGTTGCGGCGGTTCGTCCAGGTTCAACACTTCGGCCAGGGCTTCGAAACGTGCCGCCACATGCTGGCGGTTGGCCAGGCGCGCACTCAGGGCCTGTTCGGCGTTGGTTACCGCCAGCTGCTGCCAACGCGCCCGCGTGCCACGCACCCGGTGGCTGATGCTCAGCTCACGGCCGCGCAAGGCCTGGATCGCGGTGATCAGGGTCGGGAAGTCTTCATGGACCACGTTGACGATCAGCTCGCTGGGCAGGTCGCGCTCCGGGCTGCTGAGAAAGTACTGGCCGAGGAACGCCGACATGACCTCGGCCACGTCTTCCTCGATACCCACCTGGGGAAAGAAGTTCTTGCTGCCCAGCACCCGGCCGCCACGCACGCTGATCAGGTGCACGCAGGCGCCGCCCGGGTTGACGAAGGCCGCCACCACGTCGACGTCGCCGCTGCCACCTTCCATGCTCTGCTGGTCCTGCACCCGCCGCAGCAGGGAAATCTGGTCGCGCAACTCGGCGGCTTTCTCGAAGTCCAGGGTACTGGCCGCCTGCTCCATGCCGGCCGACAGTTCATCGGTCAGGGCATTGCTGCGCCCTTCGAGGAACATCACCGAGTGGCGCACATCCTCGGCATACACCTCGGCCTCCACCAGGCCGACACAGGGCGCCTTGCAGCGCTTGATCTGATACTGCAGGCACGGCCGGGTGCGGTTCTTGTAGTAGCTGTCCTCACACTGGCGGACCATGAAGGTCTTTTGCAGCAGGCTCAGGCTCTCGCGAATGGCCCCGGCGCTGGGGTACGGGCCGAAGTACTTGCCCTTCTGCTTTTTCGCCCCGCGATGGATGCTGAAACGCGGAAACTCACCGTCCGACAAAAACACATAGGGATAGGACTTATCGTCGCGCAACAGGATGTTGTACGGCGGCCGCCATTCCTTGATCAGCGTCTGCTCGAGCAGCAGGGCCTCGGTTTCATTGGCGGTGATGGTGGTTTCGATCTGCGCGATACGCCCCACCAGGGCGGCGGTCTTCGGCGCCAGGCCAGTCTTGCGGAAGTAGCTGGCCAGGCGGCTCTTCAGGTTCTTGGCTTTACCGACGTAGAGCAGACGTGCATCGCCATCGAACATGCGATACACGCCAGGACGGCCACTGCAGGTGGAAAGAAAAGCACTGGGATCAAACGGGTCGTTCATTGTCAGGCGCTGGCATCGACCATGCCGTGGCGAACCGCCAGCAACGTCAGTTCGACATCACTGCTGATCGAGAGCTTCTCGAAGATACGGTAACGGTAGGTATTCACGGTTTTCGGAGACAGGCACAGCTTGTCGGAGATGATCTGCACTTTCTGGCAGCCGACAATCATCAGCGCAATCTGGATCTCGCGCTCCGACAAGGCGTCGAACGGCGATTCACTGGACGGCTGGAATGACTTGAACACCAGTTGCTGGGCAATCTGCGGGCTGATGTAACGCTGGCCGGCAAACACCAGACGGATGGCCTGCACCATTTCATTGAGGCCCGCGCCCTTGGTCAGATACCCCGCCGCGTCCGCTTGCAGCAAGCGGGTCGGGAACGGATCTTCTTCACACACAGTGACGGCCACGACTTTGATATCCGGGTGACTGCGCAACAATTTGCGCGTGGCTTCAAGACCGCCGATCCCGGGCATCTTGACGTCCATGAGGACCACATCGGGTTTCAATTCCCGGGCCTTGAGCAGGGATTCCTCCCCTGACTCGGCCTGGCCGACCACTTGCAGGCCATCGATGTCAGCCAGCATTCGTGTAATACCTGTACGAACGAGATCATGGTCATCGACTACTAGCACCCTAATCAAGCAGACACCTCGCGATTTGGTCTTATAGGTTGCCGGACACCTTAGCAAAAAAGCAGCGTGCTGACCTAATGACAAGCGCCATATAAAAAGCACCTGTTCAACAGGGGTATCCGGTGGCTGGTTAATGCACTGCGAACGCCCTGCCCTAAGGCTCTCGGGCGTCCGCCTTTCTTTTCATGAGGCTGGAAACCGAAAGCTCGGCAAGGGTATGGGTCAGGTGCCGGATCGCGTCCTGATCTTCCTTGTACAAGGCCCGATAACTGACGAGGATTTTCTCTTCGCTCTGGCTGAGGTTATCGGCCCTGGTCGGGGTCCGCCTGCCGGTCACTATATAAAGGACATCGACTCCTTTTGCCGCCACCCGGGACAAATAGTCCGCCTTGGGTACCCGGTCTCCACTTTCATATCTGCCTTGGGCATTGGCTTCCACGCCGCCAACTTCACCAAATTTCTTCTGCGACAACCCCAGGCGTTCCCTTTCCTGTCTTAACCGCGAACCGATTCCACTCATTTGGATGTATGATCCTTTTTTATGCACCCCTAGGGGTGTTACACCCTTCAAGCATTGAACAAATTTGAACGGTTTTGAACTATGCCCGGTATCCGCACTGCCGCACAAGCCAAGGCCTGGCTTGAACATCAAGGTAAATCGGTTCAACAGTTCGCCCGTGAACACGGGGTCGACCCAGCCACCACCTACCAGGTATTGGCCGGACGCAAGAAAGGACGACGCGGTGAGGCGCACAAAGTGGCGGTATTGCTGGGTATGAAAGACGGCATCATCCTCGCCGAGTCCGAGGGGCCCGACCAGGAACCCGCCTGAGCCTCGCCTGTCGCCACACCGCTCGGTACGACCGCGCCGCGCACAGCAACCAGCGGCTACGCATCCGCGGCGCTGCTTCGCTCCATCCGCAGAAAACACTCATCTTCCCCGACCACCTTCAGCCCCATGCGCCCATAAAGCGCCTGCGCCGGGTTGTCCTTGAACACCGTCAACCGTAGCAGCCCACGCCGTTCGCCGCGCGCCATCGCCAGTACCTGTTCGATGACCCAGGCCCCGGCACCTTGCCCGCGAAACGCTTCGAGCACATGCAACTCGCGAATATACAAAGCCCTGGAATCGCGACTCAGGCTGACGAACCCCAGCACCCTGGCGCCCTGGCAGATCAGCAGGTTCTCCCGACCGGCCCAGGCCACATCGAAAGCTTCGTCCAGCCACAACAGATCGTGACGGATGTAATACCCCAGCATGCAGCTGCGGGTCAGGTCGCGGGCAAAAACCAGATCCTCCAGGGTGCTGGCCGGACGCAGTTGGAAACCGTTCAAGGCGCTTCGACCCTCAGTTGCTGGCCACTCCAGCGCCCGGCGGTGCGCCGGGCGATCAGCAACTCATCGCCCGTACCTGCCGCGGCCACGATCAGCCCGCCATCCGGCCCCCAGATCGCGCTACGCCCGGCCGACACCCAGCCTCCGGTCGGCCCGCCGTGGTTGGCCATCAGCACCAGTATCGCGTGCTCCACGGCATAGCCCTGCAACAAGGCAGTGTCCGCGGCGTAGCCTTTTTCGCTGATCAGCACGCCGGCGGCATAGATGCCGGCACCGGACTGCGCCGCCGCACGTGCGTGGCTGGCCTGGGAGAAATCGGCGCACACCGCCAGGGCGACTTGGTCCTCGGCGAATGTGAGGTTCGCGCCCCCCGTGCCGGGGCTAAATACCTGCTCCTCGCCAGCATGCAGATGCTGCTTGCTGTACACCGCCAGCGAACCATCGGCGGCCAGCACCAGGGCGCCGATCAACAGCGGGCCCTCGGCCGACAGGCGGATGGGCATGCCCACCACCGCCGTCACCCCCAGCTCCCGGGCCAGGTCGCGCAACGGCTGCAACAGCGGGCTCTGCGGCAATAGCGCCAGCTCGGCCGCCAGCGCCGGTTCGTAACCGGTCAGGGACAGCTCGGGAAACACCAGCAATTGCACGCCCTGCTCCGCGGCGATGCGGATAAAGGCCTGGTGCCGGGCGATATTGCCCGGCAGGTCGCCAGCGATGGAAATCGATTGGGCGGCGGCAAGGGTCAGCGGGGTCATGATGGGTCCTGAGTGAGCACAAATAAGGGCGTGGCGAGTGTGTCATAAAACCTCAAAGCGCTTAACTCATAGGCACTGACAGGCAAGCTAATAGGAATTTCTGATTGAACCGCGCCCCCAGCCTCTAGTAAGCTCGGCCCACTTCACGGAGAAACAGCATGTCGTCCCTCACCCTTTCCATGCATCGTCACACTGCCAGCGCCTCGCGCGTCGGTGCGGCTGCCTGGGTGAAAAACGCCTGCGCTCCAGCGAGCTTTTATTTTGGGTATTGGTTTAGCCACTGGCGCGCCTGATACCCAAACGGCGCCCACTTGAACGGGTCGCCTACCAGAGAAAATCTCACCCCCGGTCGGCCTCCCGACCGGGGGTTTTGTTTTTCTGGGCCAAAGATTTTTAACCGCGACTTTCCGCAACACACCGAACTTACCGAGGATTCAAACCATGAACTACGCCACTTATTACCGTTACGACACCTGCTGCGCCTGGCGATTTAGCAGCCTCCGTTCGGGACAGCCTGCCGCCTCCGATCGGTCACCTACTGGTGGCAAACACACCTGCACAGCCAATCCGGCCAATTGTCGAACACCCCAGTAGGGCCGCGCGCGGGACACCACCCGCCGCCTGCCCAGGAAGCCTTGAATATGAACTCGTCCGTCTCCGCTCTGCCGCTGTCCACCCGCAACTGCGCCAACGAAACCCTGACCCAGCGCCTGCCCAGCTCGCTGGAGCTCAAGCAGCAACTGCCGCTCAGCCCGGCTCTCAGCCAGCAAGTCGCCGCCCATCGCCAGGCGGTGCGCGCCATCCTCAACGGTGAAGACTCCCGTTTGCTGGTGGTCGTCGGCCCCTGCTCGATCCACGATCCCCAGTCCGCCCTGGAATACGCCAGCAACCTCGCCAGCCTGGCCGCCGAGGTCAGCGACGAGCTGCTGCTGGTGATGCGCGCCTACGTCGAAAAACCCCGCACCACCGTCGGCTGGAAAGGCCTGGCCTACGACCCGCGCCTGGATGGCAGCGACGACATGGCCGGCGGCCTGACCCTGTCCCGTGAACTGATGCGCGAAATGCTCCGCCTGGGCCTGCCGATCGCCACCGAATTGCTGCAACCCATGGCCGCCGGCTACTTCGACGACCTGCTGAGCTGGGTCGCCATTGGCGCGCGCACCACCGAATCGCAGATCCACCGGGAAATGGCCAGCGGCCTGGGCATGCCCGTAGGCTTCAAGAACGGCACCGACGGCGGCGTCGGCATCGCCTGCGACGCCATGCGCTCGGCGGCGCACCCGCACCGCCACTTCGGCGTCGACAGCCAGGGCCACCCGGCGGTGATCCAGACCCCGGGCAACCCGGACACCCATCTGGTGCTGCGCGGCGGCCATCGCGGCCCGAACTACGATCGCCAGAGCGTGGCCCAGATCCAGCACGACCTGCAGAAGCTGAAGATCCCGGCACGGATCATGGTCGATTGCAGCCATGCCAACAGCGGCAAGGATCCGTTGCGCCAACCGGCGGTGTTCGACGAGGTATTGGAGCAGCGCCTGCAGGGCGATTCGTCCCTGGTCGGGGTGATGCTGGAAAGCCATCTGTTCGAGGGTTGCCAGCCCCTGAGCCCGACGCTGCGCTACGGGGTTTCGGTGACGGACGGTTGCCTGGGCTGGGACGCCACCGAGCAGCTGCTGCGCAATGCCGCCCGGCAGCTGCGCAGCGCCCGGCAAGACATTCCCGCTTCCGCCTGATCCCGCCCCGGTAGGAGCGAGGCTTGCCCGCGATGAACGATGACGCGGTGTAACTGACCCACCGCGTCGCCTGCATCGCGGGCAAGCCTCGCTCCTACAGATTAAGCACCTCGACCGGCCATCCTTTGCTGCAATGCCTTGACGGAACTTTGACGAGAAATAGGCCACACAATCCGGTAGGCTCACCACTTTCTTGAAAGGAGCAACTCCCATGGCCAAAGCCACCGCCCGTCATATCCTCGTTGCCAGCGAAGCCAAGTGCAACGAACTGAAAGCCGAGATCGAAGCCGGCGCCGACTTCGCCGAAGTCGCCAAGAAGAACTCCACCTGCCCATCCAGCCGTGACGGCGGCAACCTCGGCTCGTTTGGCCCAGGCCAGATGGTCAAGGAATTCGACACCGTGGTGTTCAGCGCCCCGGTCAACGTCGTGCAAGGCCCGGTGAAGACCCAGTTCGGTTATCACCTGCTGGAAGTGACCAGCCGCCAGGACTGATCCTGTCGCGATTTGCGTGAACGACGGCCCGCCCCTTGGTGGGCCGTTGTGTTTGGGCTACCGCCCGCGCTGGTCAGCAGCGCGCCGGTAGCGTACAAATCGTGGTCATCGATCACCCGGCTCTTAAGGCTGACAATGCGCCTGCTTTTCCCCTCCATGATCTTCACCGCCCTGGCCCTGCTGCTGGGGACCGCGAGTGCCGACGCCGCGCCGCAACACGCCCTGACCGTCTATGGCGAACCGGCCAAATATCCCGCTGGCTTCAGTCACTTCGCCTACACCAACCCACGGGCGCCCAAGGGCGGGAGCATGCGCCGCTCGGCCATCGAGATCGGCCGTTTCGACCATGTGTTGCCCTACATCGACAAAGGCATCGGCGTCTCGCAACTCGACGGCTACATCTACTCGCCCCTGGCCCAGCGCTCGCTGGACGAGCCCTACACCGTCTATGGCCTGGTGGCAGAAAAGATGGAGCGCGCCGACGACGGCCTGTGGCTGCGCTTCTACCTCAACCCCAAGGCGCGCTTCGCCGACGGCAAGCCGATCACCGCCGCAGACGTGCGCTACACCTACAACCTGCTGATGACCCAGGGCAGCCTGCGTTACCGCACCCAGTTCGCCGACGTCAAGGACGTCGAGATCGAGTCGCCGCGGGTGATCCGCTTCGACTTCAAGAGCAATGAAAACCGCACCCTGCCCCTGGATATCGCGACCCTGCCGGTGCTCCCCGAGCATTGGTGGAAGAGCCGCGACTTCGCCGGCGGCGGGGGTTACGAAGCGCCCCTGGGCAGCGGCCCGTACAAGGTGAGCAAGGTCGACAACGGCAACAGCATCACCTTCACCCGCGATGCCGACTGGTGGGGCAAGGACCTGCCGGTCAGCCGCGGCCTGTACAACTTCGACCGCTTCAGCATCGAGTACTTCGGCGACACCGACGTCGCCCGCCAAGTGCTGCGCGGCGGCGCCTACGACTACAACCGCGAGTTCTCCGCCACCGGCTTCTCCATCGGCTACGACAGCCCGGCCCTGGACGACGGCCGCCTGCAAAAGGCCCACCTGGCCAAGCAGGCGCCGCAACCGGCCCAGGGCTTCGTGTTCAACCTGCAAAAACCGATGTTCCAGGACCGCCGGGTGCGTCAGGCCCTGGCCATGCTCTGGGACTTCGAGTGGAGCAACCGGCAGATGATGCGCGACCTGTATATCCGCCAGCAGAGCTTCTTTTCCAACAGCGCCCTGGCCGCGCGGGCGCTACCGGATGCCGAGGAACTGAAAATCCTCGAACCGCTGCGCGGGCAGGTCCCCGACGAAGTCTTCACTCAGGTCTTCGAGGCACCAAAAACCGACGGCAGCGGCCTGATCCGCGACAAGCAACTGCAAGCCCTGGCCCTGCTCGAAGCGGCCGGCTGGAAACCCGACGGCGACACGCTGGTCAACGCCGACGGCGAGCCGCTGCGCTTCACTTTCCTCAACAGCCAGAACGGCATCGAGCGCCTGCTGCTGCCGTACAAGCGCAACCTGGCGCAGATCGGCATCACCCTGGAAATCCGCCGCATCGACGCCTCGCAGTACGTCAACCGGCTGATGGCCCGCGACTACGACATGATCGTCACCGGCTACCCGGTGACCACCTCGCCGGGGCTGGAGCTGTATAACTACTTCGGTTCGGCGGCGGCCAACGATCCCGGCTCGAGCAACCTGATGGTGCTGAAGAACCCGGCGGTGGACAGCCTGATCAGCGGCCTGGTCAAGGCCACCAGCCAGCCGCAGATGCTGAGCTACGCCCACGCCCTGGACCGGGTGCTGCAATGGAACTACTACTGGATCCCCAACTACTACCCGCCGGGCACCTCCACCGTGTGGTGGAACCGCTTCGGCATGCCGGCCATTCCCGCCAGCAATGACGAAGCCATCGAAAGCTGGTGGGAAATGAGCCGCACGCCCCTGACCAACGAGCAAATGGCGGCCGAGCGCGTGCAGCGCGGCAAGCCTGGAGGGCCGCACTGATGCTGGCGTATATCCTGCGGCGCCTGCTGCTGATCATCCCGACCCTGCTGATCATCCTGCTGGTCAACTTCGCCATCGTCCAGGCCGCCCCCGGCGGCCCGGTGGAACAGGCCATCGCCCGCCTGCAAGGCATAGGCGGTGGCGGCAACCTCGGCGGTTCGAGCGACGGCGTCAGCGGCAACTCGCGGGCCAGCCGTGGCCTCGACCCGCAGCTGATCAAGGACATCGAGAAACAGTACGGCTTCGACAAGCCGGCCCACGAGCGCCTGTGGCTGATGCTCAAGAGCTACGCGCAGCTGGACTTCGGCAAGAGCTTCTTCCGCGGCGCCACGGTCACCGAGCTGATCCTGCAGAAAATGCCGGTGACCATCTCCCTCGGGCTCTGGGCGACGCTGATCACCTACCTGGTGTCGATCCCCCTGGGGATCCGCAAGGCGGTGCACCACGGCAGCCATTTCGATATCTGGAGCAGCACCGCGATCATCATCGGCTACGCCATGCCGGCCTTCCTGTTCGCCATGTTCCTGATCGTGATGTTCGCCGGCGGCACTTCGCTGAACTGGTTCCCGGTGCGCGGGCTGGTCTCGGAGAACTTCGAGCAACTGAGCACCCTGGGCAAGGTCGTCGACTACTTCTGGCACCTGGTGCTGCCGGTGACCTCCCTGGTGATCGGCGGCTTCGCCACCCTGACCATCCTCACCAAGAACTCGTTCCTCAACGAGATCACCCGCCAGTACGTGGTCACCGCCCGGGCCAAGGGCCTGAGCGAACGCCGGGTGCTCTACGGCCATGTGTTTCGCAACGCCATGCTGCTGGTGGTCTCGGGCATTCCCCAGGCGTTTATCAGCGTGTTCTTCGCCGGCTCCCTGCTGATCGAGGTGATCTTCTCCCTCGACGGCCTCGGGCGCATGAGCTACGAGGCCGCGGTGTCGCGGGACTATCCGGTGGTGTTCGGCTCGCTGTTCATCTTCACCCTGTTCGGCCTGCTGATAAAACTCATCGGCGACCTCTGCTACACCCTGGTCGACCCGCGTATCGACTTCGCCGCGAGGAACGCCTGATGCTCAAGCTCTCCCCGCTGGCGCGCCGGCGCTTGGACCGTTTCAAGAAAAACCGCCGTGGCTGGTGGTCGCTGTGGCTGTTTGTCGGCCTGTTCCTCCTCACCCTCGGCGGCGAGCTGATCGCCAACGACAAACCCTTGGTGGTCAGCTACCAGGGCTCGCTGTATTTCCCGGTGTTCAAGCGCTACACCGAGCAGGAGTTCGGCGGCCAGCTGCCGTTCCAGGCCGACTACCGCAGCGACTACGTGCAAAAGCTGATCCGCCAGGACGGCGGCTGGCTGCTGTTCCCGCCGATCCCGTTCAGCGAAGACACGCCCAACTACGAGCTCAGCCGCCCGGCACCGAGCCCGCCGACCGCGGTCAACTGGCTGGGCACCGACGACCAGGCGCGGGACGTGCTGGCCCGGGTGATCTACGGCGCCCGGGTGTCGATTCTGTTCGCCCTGGCCCTGACCTTTATCAGCGCCCTGATCGGCATCGCCGTCGGCGCCCTGCAAGGCTATTACGGCGGCTGGGTCGACCTGCTGGGCCAGCGCCTGCTGGAGGTCTGGTCGGGGCTGCCGGTGCTGTACCTGCTGATCATCCTGTCCGGTTTCGTCGAGCCGAACTTCTGGTGGCTGCTGGGGATCATGGCGCTGTTCTCCTGGCTGGCCCTGGTGGACGTGGTGCGCGCCGAATTCCTGCGCGGGCGCAACCTGGAATACGTCAAGGCCGCCCGCGCCCTGGGCCTCAATGACCGCAAGGTGATCGTGCGGCACATCCTGCCCAATGCGATGAACGCCACCCTGAGCTACCTGCCGTTCATTCTCACCGGAGCGATTTCCACCCTCACCGCCCTGGATTTCCTCGGCTTCGGCATGCCGGCCGGCAGCGCGTCCCTGGGCGAGTTGATCGGCCAGGGCAAGCAGAACCTGCAGGCGCCCTGGCTGGGCCTGACGGCGTTTTTCACCCTGGCGCTGATCCTCTCGCTGCTGGTGTTTATCGGCGAGGCGTTGCGCGATGCCTTCGATCCACGTTCTTGAGCCATGTTCCTGAGCCACGTTATTGAACCAGGCGGATACTGAAATGACTGACAACCTGATTGAAATCCGCAACCTCAACGTCGCCTTCGGCGAGCAGAAGGTGGTACGCGACCTGTGCCTGGACATTCGCCCCGGCGAGTGCCTGGCCCTGGTCGGCGAGTCGGGGTCGGGCAAGTCGGTGACCGCCCATTCGATCCTGCAATTGCTGCCCGACTGCGACACCCTGAGCAGCGGCAGCATCCGCTACCGCGGCCAGGAGCTGCTCGGCGCCGATACGCGGACCTTGCAGAAGCTGCGCGGCGACCGCATCGCCATGATTTTCCAGGAGCCGATGACCTCGCTGAACCCGCTGCACAGCATCGAAAAGCAGATCGGCGAAACCCTGCTGCTGCACAAGGGCCTGGGCGGCAAGGCGGCCCAGGCGCGGATCCTCGAACTGCTACACCTGGTGGGCATCCAGAAACCCGAGGAACGGCTCAAGGCCTATCCGCACCAGCTCTCCGGCGGCCAACGGCAGCGGGTGATGATTGCCATGGCCCTGGCCTGCGAACCGGAGCTGCTGATCGCCGACGAACCGACCACCGCCCTCGACGTGACGGTGCAGCGCAAGATCCTGCTGCTGCTCAAATCCCTGCAACAGCGCCTGGGCATGTCGCTGCTGCTGATCAGCCACGACCTCAACCTGGTGCGCAGCATCGCCCAGCGCGTCTGTGTGATGAAGGCCGGGCAGATCGTCGAACAGGCGCCGTGCGAAACCCTGTTCAGCGCACCGCAGCATCCCTACAGCCGCGTGTTGCTCAATGCCGAGCCGGAAGGCGAAGCCCTGCCCCGGGACGAGCGCGAAGTGGTGCTGCAGGTGGACGACCTCAATGTGCAGTTCCAGATCGGCGGCGGGCTGTTCCGACGCAAGCAATACCTGCGGGCGGTGGACGGCATCAGCCTGAGCCTGCAACGGGGCAAGACCCTGGGCATCGTCGGCGAGTCTGGATCGGGCAAGTCGACCCTCGGCCAGGCGATCCTGCGTCTGCTGGATTCCGAAGGCAGCATCCGCTTCCAGGGCGAGGCCCTCGACGGCCTCAACCAGAAGCAGCTGCGGCCGTGGCGCAAGCAGATGCAGGTGGTGTTCCAGGACCCGTTCGGCAGCCTCAGCCCACGGATGTCGGTGCAACAGATCATCAGCGAAGGCCTGGAAGTGCACAGCCACTCCACGGCCCAGCAGTGCGAGCAGCAGGTGATCCAGGCACTGGAAGAAGTCGGCCTGGACCCGGCCAGCCGCCATCGCTACCCCCACGAGTTCTCCGGCGGTCAGCGCCAGCGCATCGCCATCGCCCGCGCCCTGGTGCTCAAGCCGGCGCTGATCCTGCTGGACGAACCCACCTCGGCCCTCGACCGCACGGTGCAGAAGCAGGTGGTGGCGCTGCTGCGCCAGCTCCAGGAGCGGCATGGCCTGACCTACCTGTTCATCAGCCACGACCTGGCCGTGGTCCGCGCCCTGGCCCACGACATGATCGTGATCAAGGACGGCAAGGTGGTCGAACGCGGCCCCAGCCATGAGGTGTTCGAAGCGCCGCAGCATCCCTACACCCAGGAACTGCTGGCCGCCGCCCACCCGGCCTGACCCTGCATTCTCCTGCAGGAGCGAGGCTTGCCCGCGATAGGCTCTACGCGGTGTGCCTGCAATACCGCAGCGCCTACATCGCGGGCAAGCCTCGCTCCTACAGAAGCACAACCCTGTAGCCGCTGCCGCAGGCTGCGATCGACCGGAACGGTCGCGACGTACTCAAGATCGCTGAAGGTCCTCCGGCCCTTATCGCAGCCTGCGGCAGCGGCTACAGGGATAGCGTCAACCCTGATGGTCGCGTCGCCGTGAAGATTCCCGGCATAATCGGCGCCGCGCTCCCTTCAGGACCTTCCCCATGAACGACACCGAAAGCCTCAAGGATTACCAGCGGGTTCGCCAACTGGCGATCCGTTCGCTGTTCGAGATCATCGAGCAATCCAGCGAAGGCACGGTGATCGTCGACCGCGACGCCAATATCGTCTGGATGAACGAGCGCTACGCCCGGCGCTTCGGCCTGGAGTCGGCGGCGTTCGCCATCGGCAAGGCCTGCGAAAGCGTGATCCCCGGCAGCCTGCTGCGCGAAGTGGTGCGCACCGGGCGGCCGATCCTGCTGGACATGCAGGACACCCCCAAGGACCCGCTGGTGGTGATGCGCCTGCCGATCCACGACGATGCCGGGGCGGTGATCGGCGCCATCGGCTTTGCCCTGTTCGACGAGTTGCGCAGCCTGTCGCCGATGCTCAAGCGCTACCTGAGCATGCAGGAAGAGCTTGCTTCCACGCGGTCGCTGCTGCGGGCGCGGCAGACCAAATACAACTTCGCCCACTTTATCGGTACCAGCGCCGCCAGCCTGGAAGTCAAACGCCGCGCCCGGCGCAGTGCCAGCGCCGAGTCGCCGGTGCTGTTGCAAGGCGAGACCGGCACCGGCAAGGAGCTGCTGGCCCAGGCGATCCACGCCGCGTCGCCGCGGGCGCACAAGGCCTTTGTCAGCATCAACAGCGCGGCGATTCCGGAAACCCTGCTGGAAGCCGAGTTCTTCGGCACCGCCCCCGGCGCCTTCACCGGCGCCGACCGCAAGGGCCGCGCCGGCAAGCTGCAGATCGCCCAGGGCGGCACGCTGTTTCTCGACGAGATCGGCGACATGCCCCTGCCCCTGCAAAGCAAGCTGCTGCGGGTGCTGCAAGAGAAAGAGTTCGAGCCAGTGGGCTCCAACGAGGTGATCCAGAGCGACGTGCGGGTGATCGCCGCCACCTCCACCGACCTCGAAGCGGCGATCAAGCGCGGCGAATTCCGCGCCGACCTGTACTACCGCCTCAATGTACTGCCGATCCAGGTGCCGCCGCTGCGCGAACGCCTGGACGACCTACCGGCGCTCAGCGAAGCCATCCTCGAAGAACTGCGCAGCCAGCACGAACTGACCCCCGACGCCCTGGCCCTGCTCGGCCAACACGCCTGGCCCGGCAATATCCGCGAACTGCGCAACGTCCTGGAACGCGCCGCCCTGCTCAGCGACGACCTGATGCTCAATGCCGGCGACCTGCGCGCGGCCATCGGCACCTTCAGCCCGGTGCCACGCGCGGCCAGCGCCCAGGCCGCCGAGGTGCAGCCCAACGAAACCTTCGCCGCCGCGCGGGAGCGCTTCGACCGCCAGGTGATCGAGACGGCCCTGGCGCACTGTGGCGGCAAGGTGGTGGAAGCCGCGGCGCGCCTGGGGCTGGGGCGCTCGACTTTGTACAAGAAGATGGCGGCGCTGGGGATTGAAGAGTCTCAATAAAGAGACATGCATCTCCATACAGAGAAAGAGCCAG
>NZ_JACMZT010000054.1:0-36718 GCF_017349615.1 Pseudomonas sp. GW531-T4 | reverse complement strand
CAAATCGGCGTTCTTGTTTCTGTGTTTCCCGGAATTCCGTGAAGAACCTTTTTTTTGCCTTGCAGAGCGACGTGAAAGATCGCCGCAGGCAAATTTCAGGCAAAAAAAAGCCCAAGTAGCTGATGGACACTTGGGGCTAAAAATGCATAAACCGTGGTAGGTGAACGCGGGGCTATCTTAACGTCCCCGAGAACATGTAACAATATATTTTGAGGTTATTTTTACCCTAAATGCTTTCTAAACCCTTAAATAACCACATGTTTTTTCAGGCCATGGCCGATTCGTCACCTTGTTGACGTCAGTAAAAAAGCACCACCGTCTGGCTTTCCGCATGATTCAACGTCTGCGTGAACCGCTTGCCTGCCGTCAGGCATACAGGATCACGCACTCCGCAAACGAGGAAAACTCACCGGCTTCCACAGGCCCGCCGGAGCTGACCAACCTCGCTGCGAAGGACAGCCTGAAACCCGGTGCCACCGGGTACTCGGCACGGCCTTCATGGCCCAGAAGCACGACTTTTCCCTCGCTATCCAGCAGTTGAACGCCAACATTGCGTGCAGAACCGGCCTTTTCGTAATCATTCATCAAGATCACACCATCACTGGTGATGCCGTCAAAGTAGATCTGGACCTTTTTCGCCCCCTTGAGCCTGTCTTCATTCAACTCGACGCTGAACAGCTGCGGAAAACTGCCACCCGCCTGAAGCACATCAAGGCTCGATGTGCCCAGCTCGACCACCTGCTCCATGCCGCTGGAACGCCGATGTGCAACTCCAGAAACAACACCTGCATCCAGGCCATGACCAGGATCGATCGTCCACGTGGGAGCGGTGACCCTGGCGCGAAAATCAAAGAACTTTCCAACATTTTGAGTGGGCATTATTTATTCCTTTAATTGAATGCAAACATGCGATCGGTTCAGTCCGGAGCAACCACCCAGGCCACTCTTCTGCCTGTCGCCCTGCGCTTTTTCAATGGGCGAAACGCCGCCGGCTCGACAGTCGGTGTCAATCCAAAAAGCGCACACGGCGAACGCTGAAACCTTAAAACGGCGCCCAATCAACGTCCTTAGGACACTTCCGAAACGCTCCACTCAACTATCAGATCGCGCTGGAATGTTGCCGAAGAGGACGCTCGGCAAAATCACCGCCAAGGCGGTTACCTGTATTTGGGCCAACGAAAGACAGGAAAACCGGAGTCAAACAGGATGTTGGAGAGGGAATATCGGTGGGAATGGAATGCTGTGTGTCAGGCAAAAGCCCGGTCTTGCACCGGGCTTTACTTGCGGGTCGGGCCGGACTGAATCAGTCCAGCGCGTCGTGCAGAACTTCGTAGATGATGCCTGTCGCAATGGCGACCAGGATCAAGTCAGTACCAGCCTGTTGCCACTCATAACCGTCATAGTGCGGCAGCCGGCTTAGCATCCGGCCATCCAGCTTTTTCGCGATACCCGGCGGCAGGGGTTTGCCTCGGGCCAGGTTTTTCTGAATGCCTGGCGGCAGGGCCGGCCCGGGTGACCAGTAGTCGCGACTGTCGCCAATGATCACGCGCACACCGCCGACATCTACTTGAGGTCCGCCATACCTGTAGTCCTGGGATTTGTTGCCTTTATTGCCGTGCCCACCCTGATTGCCGTGGGGATTGCCCTTGCCGTTCCCTGGGTCCGCATACAAGGCAGTCGAGCCGAATAAAAACGCGGCGCTTGCTAAAACAGCTACAACCGAACGAGTCGTCATCTCTGCGGTCCTCTGCATGAATCCAGCCGTGGTGCCATTCGTCATGACACACGAACTATAGACAGCCGATTGCGTCTTAGTTCATGCAAACCTCTCCTTATCTATGGAAGCGATCATGCTTTTAAAGAAAAAAAATCTCGTGACGGCCCTGACCTGCGTACTGATGCTGGCAGCGGCGCCTCTGCTCCCTGTGACGTCCGCCTATGCAAAGGACGGTGGTGGCCATGGTGGCGGAAATGGCGGTGGTAACGGCGGGGGTCATGGCGGTGGCAATAGTGGCGGCAATGGTGGTGGTCATGGTGGCCAGGCAGGCGGCCACTCCGGAGGGGTCAGCAGCAAGGGCCATAGCGGCGGCCTGAAAAGCGACCCGGCCGGCAAGTCGGTTCGCAATCTCGGAGAAAATGGCAACCATTACGGCAGCATTCGTAATGACAGCAACGGCCATGGTTCGACCACTTCCGGCGTGGCTCACTCCAAAGACACCCGCGGGCTGTCAAAAGCCACCGCGATCTCGGACACCACGCCCGGTGACCACAACTCGAAAGGCCTGGGCAAAGCCAGCGTCTCCTCGAGCAAGAATGATCGATAGACCCAGCCTCATGCTCTCCAGCTGAGTCGGTTTCAACACTGCCGGTTGGTCAGCATTGCCCGCATGAAAGCCCGGCCCAGCCCCGGGCTTTTTAGTATCTGCCCCGCCCTTCTTTGCCCTCACGACTCGCGCATGGATGAAATTATCTTTAAGTAACCTTCATGAAGCGAAGCATCTGAGTGCCTACCCTTCTGGGACCGACAAAGTGAACTACAGGAGTAACCCACGATGTTTTCCCATGAAGGTCTCGGTCTGATGTCCATCTTCATTGTCCTGCTGCTGTGTGTGCTGGCGATGTTCATTCATCCTGTGCACGCCCTCTGTAGCTGGGTGCAAAGGCGTAGGCGCAGGTTGTCGGTCGAAAATACGCGGCGTGAAGGCAAGCCCTACTCACGCTGAACAGGCACCCATCCAACGAAGCCCGGGCATGTCCGGGCTTCTGCTTTCTTGCTTCTACAAAACCGCTCTGGCTCAGAGTCGCGCCCTGGGTTGGCGCCGGTCGATCGCAACCGCGATCGCCGCCAACAGGATCGCCAGGGTGTAGGCAAACAGTCCGAGGTTAACGCCCAGGATCAGCTTCTCAGAGCCATCGGTGAGCACCATCGACCCACCGTAAGACTGCCGAAGCCAGTAAGCCGCCAAGAAGCCGCCCGTGACGAACAGGGTCAGGAGGCTGGACAGGCGCAGGTTGCTCTTCAACCACACCAGCCACAGGCTGAATGCACCGATCGCCGTATTGGTGAACAACTGCCAGACCTCATGCAACCGTGCGTGCGGCTCCCAGGCCGGGTTGAAAACATGGGTCTGATTGATCTCCAGCACCGGTACCACAACGGCGTAGAAGATTATCCCGATCGTCACGAGCAGCTTTGCAATCACCTGGAGCCTCCTTGTTGTGAGGGTCGCGGCAACGTTCGGTAAGAACGAGGCCAGCACTTCAGCGGCATATAAGGACACGCAACCCCATAAAGGTCAGGCCCGATATCTGCCAAAAGCCAGGAGGGAATCACGCTGCAACTGCGCGTTCTACTCTCCGCTGCCTGCCGATTGCCTCAGTAGCCGGGCATCGTAAAGCGCCCGGGCAGCGACCAGTTGCGGGAAGTTGTGCTCGGCCCAACGATCCAGCGCGGCCAGGGTGTCGACCAAAGAGCAGGCTACCGCCGTCAGCCGATACTCGACATGGGCGGGCTTCTCGGCGAAGTCCAGTCGCTCGATCGGCTTCGATGTGCTGGAGCCCTACCTCATCCACGGCGTGCGTGGCGGGCTGGCTCCTGAGGCAGAACGGAAACAGCAAAATACCTGGAGCAGCGAACCCTCGATTACCAGGCCAGGCTCACCCGCTGGGCACAGTGGCCGTCGATCCCGTTCAACCAGGAGCAGGACTTTATCGATGGCCAGAGCTTGCGGCCTGGCGCGCCGACTTACAGCCCGTTCGTCCGGCACATCCCTTAGCCGTGCAGCCAGCAACCTGTGCGGGCTAAAGGGTTGTTTTACAAGGAGGGTAAAACGACAAAGGCCAAAGGATGATTGGGCTTTTTCGATGCTCGAGCGACGTCTGCCAATGCCATTCGTCCAGGCCTGAGAGCTGCCCCCCGTTCCTCATCTACACCTTAGACATGAGATATCTGGTCGCACGGGTCCGCACAGGTGAATGGAGAGGATCGGGCCAGGCATTCGATTCGATGGCACACGAAGCGCCATGCGAAACCGCAGTACCTCAAGCTTCGGGCTTCATTTCTCAAGGAACGGAAAAATGATCACGAACTGCACGAACTGGCATGCCTGGCTGGACACCATGCCACCCAAACCGGACGAACTTCATGTAGTCGGAGACGTTGAAGTCTCCAACCCAGGGGTCAAGGCCTATCTGACGGTACGAGTCCCGCAGGGTATCAACCCGGCAATACTTATGCTGGATCTGCACCTGTACCAAAGGCCAGGGCAATGGATTCAGGTAATCACCTGCACGCAAGTCAGGTTCACCCGGGTGCTGCCGCCAAACTCCGTGCTCTACAGCGCGGTTGAAATCTTCCACAACGGTGAGCGAATCGCGTATATCGATGAAATCCCACACATCTCCTGACTGATCCGTACTGAATCAGTGGAGCCTTGAAATCCGACTGCGACCGCCTGATCCTCGATCAGTCGGTCGCCTCCCCCGCCGCACTCCTGCTTCGTTCAATAGCTTGGCTCTTGAACTGGCCAGCGTCTGCTTCTAGCCTGCAACCCGTTGTCAGGAGAAGCGGAAGAGAAATGATCAGAAGATTTGAACAGCAAGATATGGATGCCGTGCTGGACATCTGGCTGCAGGCTTCGCTGAAAGCCCACAATTTTATCGATGCCTCATTCTGGCAGTCGCAAGTCGACAACATGCGCAACCTGTACCTCCCGGCGTCAGAGACCTATGTCTTCGAGCGACAATCCAAAGTGCGGGGTTTCTATTCACTGCACGACGAGCAGCTGGCCGCCCTCTTTGTTGCACCTGAATTCCAGGCCAAGGGGATTGGCAAGCAACTGCTCGCCCATGCCAGGGCACAGCGTCCCGTGTTGAGCCTGGCGGTATACAAGGACAATACGGCCAGCTGCGGCTTTTACCTGGCACAAGGCTTTGTCGTGACCCACGAGCAGACGGATGAACATACGGGGCAGCAGGAATACCTTATGAGCAGCGCCCCGCTCTGATCCAAGTAGCCCGTCACGGTATATCCAGCCCTGGCTTTTTATTGCCCCCCAAAAAACCAAAAAGCCCAGCGTACGAGCTGGGCTTTGCCTGGCCAAAAACTGAATCAATGAGGCTGGCGTTGCCTCTGCAACTCTGCCTTTAACCAGCTGCTTGCCGGTTGCGATCCAGCAGCGCAACGCACTTCATAAACCTTGCCACTCATGCTGCTTTTAGTGGCGGCAAGATCGATAAAGTCCTCCGCGCTGCTCACCATGTTCTTGCCCTCGAGGTAATTCAGTTTTTTCTCCAGGTGCTGCCGTGCTTGGGGGGCTGGATACTCGGTGCCATTACGCACGAACTGGCATTGGCTGTGCTCGACAAAGTCCAACAAGCCCTTTATCTCCTGGGCTGCCTGAGGCGTTGTTTGCGCCTGCGCGTTAGTCGCCATTGCCAAGACGGCGATACCCGCCGCCATCAACCATCGAGCCCGTTCACCGGTAAAAATTCGCATCATTCGTCCTTGTCTTGAAACTGAGCACTGTTGTCGGATCGGCCGAGCATTACCCGGCGCCAGGTCGGTCAAACTTCGATAGGGAAAACCGGCTGAACGCCCTGTTGCGCATCCGCGCTTTCTATAGCGGCCTCAAGTCTGGCCAGGAAGGCTGGATTCAATTTGGCGTCAAGCAGATTGACCTGCTCTACCGCCCTCTTCTGCTCAATCATCTTGGCAAGTTCTGCATAAGACAGTTTGGGTGTCGGGTTTTGAATAATAATCACTGAAACGCTTCCTTGGTTCATCCGTCCAGCCCACCAGAGGTGTGGCGGCAAGTGTATCCGCTGTTCCGCACTGATCCAAACTCGCCCGGCCTGCACTTGGACGCTTGCATCCACTCCCTGCTTTGTCGATACCTGGCGCCTCCGGGCCTCGAATGCCGCGTCGAGCGCAGCCTTGAGCGTTGCCGCCTCAGCCCTTCTTTGCCACGCATACCTGCCCATGCCCAGGCCCGGCAGCGCTTCTGCCCCGTCATAGACCAATGGTGCCGCCAGTCGTCGTCGCAGCGTTGACGCCCTATCCCTTAAGGCGCGCAATGGCCCCCTAAAAATGATCGCCTGGGGCCTTTCCAGATGGCAAAGATCATAGTGCTGGCCGGTGACTTCCCCCAGGGTGACGCGGAGTATCTGCGCGGAACCATCACGCTCAAAACCGCCAATAAGCCGCTGATAGGGAAAAGTTTTCTCGTCTCCGAGTTCAAGGAACTGACCGTCGAAAATACCGACTCGAACAAGAACATTAAGAGCGCCATAGGCCTGGGAATGGTTGGCGCCATGTTTCTGGGGCCTGTGGGTGCCGTCGCCGGCTATCTTCTGGCGGGCCACAATACCGAGGTGACATTTCTGGCCACCTTGAAGGATGGTCAGACACTGCTCGCTGCAACCGATAACGAGACCTACCAAGACATCTCGGCGCGCTTCAACAGAAAAAACTCACCTGAAAAACGCGATAAGACCGAGACTTGACGCCCGACATCGCAGGACGTTGCAGGCCGTGACGGGGTGAACGTAGCACTGTGGTGTCCCCCTGTTCACCCGGTACTCATTGACCGTCATATCGAAGATCAAGCATCCAGAATGCCTTGCAGATTGCTGCGTTTTACCCGCCAGCAGCCCCCTCTCGTTCAGCCTTCTCCGCAGCCGGCAACTATCGACGCAGCCTGGATGGGGGATTGAGAGCAGCGCGATTTGCGCCCGAATGGAAAAGCAACAAGGCTGACCGGATTAGCCATTCACAGTCAGCCTTGTCGTTGGGACAGCTTCAACCCAGGAAACGGCAAATCACCATTGGCCCGAGAAGATGCAGGTCAGTGCTTCGATACCGCTGAACTTCCACAGCGAGTCGTTACAGTCTCTGGCGAATGCATGGGCGTTCGAGGCGGTGAGGGCCAGGACCACGGCGGAGGCGTAGACGATTTTCTTGAATGACATGGTGAATCTCCTTTTTCGTATCGGCACTTTCTTGTAAGAACCACCCCGACGAGGATGGTCGTGCGCACTATAAGCCTGGCCTCGGTAGCAGACGATTAGGGCTGGTGTGCTAATGGCGAATACGCATCACCCAAGGCCGCGGGCGAGTTGCACAGGGCTTACACCCCCCTCTGCGAATGAACGCCGAGCCAGATCAGAAGTTGCAGTTGTATTGATACTCGAAGGGGAAGAACACCGTATCGACCACCAGGGAAAACGGCGCGTCGATCAGTAAAAAGGGAATCAGCTTTCCATGGGAGGTGCCTACCAACCACCAGTCCAGGCGCACGCCCTTGTAGGGGCAAGGGTGGTCGTAGTCCATGCGCATCGCCACCGCGGCGCAGCCGCTCAAGCAACTGATCAGCAGTAACAGAATCACTTTCCGAAACACGTAATGTCCTTATTACATCCATCTGCGGAGCGGCGTAGACGTCTCTGCAATACGCCCGTCACCACTTCCCAGTGGTGATGAAAGAGAAATACCTCCGCCAGCAGAAAGGCAGCCTCTCAACCGCGTAAATCGCAGAGCGGATTTGAATGTGCGAACCGGAAACGAACAAGGGTTTGCATCAGCTTTCGCCAGCAAACCCTTGAGATAGATGGTGCCCGAAGCCGGAATCGAACCGGCACGCCCTTACGAGCGGGGGATTTTAAGTCCCATGCGTCTACCAGTTTCGCCATTCGGGCGGTAGCGCGGTGTTGCAATCTGAAAGGCTTGAATTGCTTGAGCCGTTTCAGCGCCTTGCGGCAAGGGGGTGAAATATATACATCCCCTACCCTTGAAGCAAGTTCGTTGGCGTCAAATTCAAGACTGGAGGTCGAGTACGGCCACAAACAAAAAGGCTCCGTAAATCATCGATCTACAGCGCTATTTTTATAAGTGGGAGCAACTGCCAGAACCGAACCGGTGCAGATGGCGCCGCATTCCACTGATAAAACCAGATATTTCAATAGGTTACCACAGCAAAAACGGCGTAACCATCTGATTTTAAAAGGCTTGTAGCTGGGCGAACAGGCGAAGACAGATTTGCCCAGCCAGTGTAGGGATTGTGACGCCACTAACCCCATGGGCCAGCGAAGTCGAAGAGGCAGGCCAAAGGCCAAACTGCGAAGGCGCGATCAGCTAAACGCGAGGACAATAAAGAGACAGAGCCGCATCGCTCTTCCGGACTTTTCAACGAGGGATTATTCAAAGGTGCCACAAGATCACCAGGCGTAATGCCTGATAAATTGGCGCCCACCCTGACCAGCTGTTGGCCGTTCAGCATTCCATCGTAAACACACCTGGCCGGGCAAGCGCGACCACTCTATCCAGAGCGGTCGCGCATGTCTCGAAGACAATTCTGAAGAAACCTGAACGGCTTGAAGAAGCCTGGACGATAGTAGGCCGCCACCTGTGCCGTGGCGACGCCACCAGGCGAGAACGACTTGGTCAAGGGTGCCATGACGAAGCGGTTGTGCCTTGAGCACCCTGGTCGTGCTGGAAGGCTGCCTGGTGATCGGACGGGCCAGCGTATAGACAGAAGCATTCGAGGCGGGGCTGGCGATGCTGCTTATCCAACTCGGCGAACAGAGAGCGGCACTTTCCTTAACCACCAAGCCAGTCTCTTGAACAGGCAGCGATAGCGAGGCGGTGGATGGGACTCCATTGACTCGCACATGCGGCAGGAACCGTTGGCCAAGGCAAGACTGACCTTAGCACTGTAAAACACAGCTGGAAGATGTGCCCAAGCGCAACGAGTGACCGCCGCCTCGGCGAGCAAGCGCATGTCATCTGTCAGGTTCGATAGCCAGACCTTCGCGCCGTTGGAGCACCTTTACCCCAGATTGAAAATCTCGATGCAGAACCCACATGAGCGAACATTGATAAAACAGCAAAAACAATTGACTCTGACACTAACTCTACCACTCGTCGGAACCGTCACTTCATAAAGGTGGAGGTACCTTGCTTTTACCTGTTTACAGGCTTGACTGTATTCCTATCTATGATCGAAGGAGGAAACGAAACATATCAGCTCAAGAAACTGACACAACTCTTGACACCGATATCAATCGCCTTTGCCATCAATACTCCACGACATCTTCAATGAGTTAACCTAACTACTGTTTTCTCGTAGCAGTGGCAAGTCTGCAATTTGATTTTGAATAGGGAGCCAACTCATGGAATGCACAATCAAAAAGGAATATGAACATGAGCATCACAGTCACAAACGGAGCAAGCGCAGTAGTTAACGTGGCAATCAGCACATGGGAGAAAGACGGCAGTGACGCTTACTACCCATTAGAGCAAGGCAGCGGTGACACCTGGAAACGTAGTGACCCAAGGGGTTACTTGATGGCCATACAGGATAAATCCCAAACAACTGAATACTACGTCTCCTGCAACAGTGCAATTGTCATCGAAGACAACCTCGTAAAGGATCACGGCCGAACTCTTAACCCAGTCGCTGCGGCCGGGAAGAAAAAAGTGGCAAATGCGTAATACCTAGCAGTAAGCGCATATATAAAATGGCCAGTATCGTACAAGATGCTGGCCATTCCCGTAAAAAAGTAAACCACTCATCCGACTAGCGACCACCAGACGCCCTCATATTTAGTTGAGTTCTTATGTCTCAATACACCTAGACAAAAGCACTTCACTACTTGTCTCTGCAAACTTCTTTGCGATAACGCCTGATACGCAACAAAGCAATCGGTCCTTGATCACCATCGTCAGTAATTCTGATAGTTCGTTGAACATCCGGCCGGGCACGCCAGGTGCGTGCAGCCCTATGAATCACGCCACTGACGCCGGAGACAGTAGGTACCTTGGTGCGACGGGTTGGACCTACTCATCACGGGAAGACGGATAAGGGATTGCGCATTTTGCTGGAGATAACAGGCAACAAAATAGCCCCGATGAACTCACCCAGGAGATTTCTGGGAGGACAAAGCACCACGGAACCCAGCCCCCATTAAAAGCGGTGGAACACCGGCTTCCCTCCAGCCAATAAAAAGCCCGCACCTTTGCGGCGTCACACAGGGTCGCTTCTCCAGGCTTATGTTCGGTCGAAAATGCCAGCTTCAGAGGGTTCGTTGAATATGACGTGCTGTAGAAGGCTCCGGCAAAGTCACCACGACTTTGCACTGGTATCCCAGTGCCCCTGGATAGGACCAGTAGCACTTTAAGAATCGCCTGATACCTGGAGAAATCCAACGCCACTAGTATGCCCGGGCACTTAGTCAGGACATGCGGCGAAAGTTCCACAACCCGTCGCACGGTTTTCTGAACACTCCACGAAGAAGAGGCGCCTTGATGTCTCTTTCAGTTGTCTCGAGAAACTTCATGAAAAAGCACCTTGCCGTAAGTGCGGCGCTTGCCGGATTTCTGTCGTTGTTTGCCATGCCCTCCCATGCTGGCATCTCATTGGGTGTAAACCGAGTGGTACTGGTTGCGCCGAAGAAGGAAGCTTCCGTTCTAATGCTGAACGATGAATCGACCCCCTTCATGGTCCAGTCCTGGATCGAGCCCTTCAGTGCTAGCACCGATCAGGACGTCCCCTTTGCCCTTACCCCTCCCCTGAAACGCCTGAACGGGAACGCACGCCAGCAGTTGCGTGTTCTGTATCAGGGCGCGGGGCTTCCGGCGGACAGGGAGTCGGTGTTCTGGTTGAGCGTGCAGGAAGTCCCCCAGAAGTCGCAGGATGAAAACATCCTGCAGATTGCCGTGCGCCAGCGCATCAAGTTGTTCTACCGGCCCGCCGACTTGCCAGGCGACGTTGGCCAGGCCCCATCCAGGTTGAAGTGGCGCATGGTGCCCAAGGATGGCAAGCCGGGCCTGGAAGTGAGGAATGACTCAGCGTTTCACATCTCTTTCGGCACGGTGAACCTCAAGAGCGGTTCGAACAACTATCCGATTCCCGCGGCAATGCTGCCCCCCTATTCAAGCCAGTCATTCGCGATCGAGGGAGCTTCTTCCCTGGCTCCAGCCGGAGCAACAAAGATCGAGTTCGAAAGCATCAACGACGATGGATTAGCGGTACAGCACTCAAGCAACATTTCCAGCTGAGCATAGTTAAAGATCAGAACGCTTTGTTTGTCGCTTAACCCAGCGCCTTGTTATCGGCTGAATATCACTTCTTAGTGAAGTACAAACTTCGCCAACGATCTGCAGCCAACAAAAGAATCATTTCCGAACGAATGGAGCCAAGGGAGCTCGAGAGCGACTCACCCACGAACCATATTCAAGGTCGATCAGAGAGAAACAGGCAATGAAGACCACAGCAAAAAAAAAGATCAACGCCCTGTTCATCGCGCCACAACTTTGCGTAATTGCACTCATGGCCCTCGCCGTGTCACCGTCCGCGAGCGCTGAGGATGCATTTGGGATGGAACTGTCGATCCCGAAGAACACGGCCAGCGGAACCATACTGGCTCGGCACTACATCTATCCGATGCAGGTATGCCGCCAATCGAAGTGCACAATCAAGTATCTTCGCATCTACCCAAATGGCGAGGGCGGAGCCTCAACTTCACCAGTAATCACCACGAACGTCTCAGGCATATCGACTCGTTTGTTGATCAATGGAAGAGCCTTCGGAACTCAAGCGTTATCGCTCGAGACCAACCGGCCAATCGAAGTACAGCTACTCGGCGATGGTCGAGTAAATCTAGGCGGTTCCCTTGCAGGAAGCGCCCAGGTCTCACCGTACTACTACGAGCTCGATACAGTAGAGAGCAGCTACTCTCTTCGAATCTATCTGAAGGGCACTATCACCCCAATCGACGGTACCTGCTCGGTGCCGAGCCAGACGGTAAAGCTACCTAAAACCTTGATTCAGCGCCTGGAGCGCATCGGCTCGACAGCCGGCACCCAGAGTTTCCAGATACAGGTCAACAACTGCCCCAAGGGCTATAACCGGATTGGCTATACCCTTGACCCGGTTGGCGGCGTGATCGAGAACTCGCCAGGGGTGTTGCCGCTGGCTGGCGGTTCGACCGCGAGCGGCATAAAGATCCGGGTCGAAAACGCCCAGGGCACTCCAGCAACCATGGGGAGTTCGATAACGGTCGATGGATACAGCAAGGCGGCAGGTGGCTCGTTTGTCATTCCGATGCAGGCGTCCTACATCAGAACCGACACAGTCGCCACACCGGGAACGGTAAACGGTGCGATGACCGTGTTTGTGGATTACCGGTAACCCTTTCCGCTCGCCATCCTGCTTGCCTCCTTCGAATCAACGACAGGAGGCTTCGCCAGTCGAGCAGATGCCTGGCTAGCCAAGCCAATCATTCGCGATCGAGAGCGCTTCTTCCTTGGTTCCAGGCGGAACAACAAGGATCGAGTTCGAGAGCCTTAATGACGACGGAGCGCCTGTACAACACTCAGGCGATATATCCAGCTGAGCATAGTTAAAGATCAGAGCTCTTTGTTGGTTGCTTAACCCAGCATTTGTTATTGGCTGAGTACCACTTGTTAGTGACTTACACACTGCCCAGGGTGCGCAAAAACGATTCACCCACAAACTACATTCAAGGTCGATCAGAGAGAAACAGGCAATGAAGACCACAGCAAAAAAAATCAGTGCCCTGTTCGTCGCGCCACAACTTTGCGTAATAGTCCTTATGACCCTCGTCGTATCACCATCCGCGAAGGCAGCGGCTGTAACAGCATTTGGGCAGAATATTTCGACCCCGAAGAACACGGCCAGTGGCACCATACTGGCTCGACATTACTTTACTCCGTCGCAGGTATGCGGCAAATCTAAGTGCAGAGCCACAAGACTTGACACCTACCCAAAAGGTGGCGACAACAGCTCAACCTCAGCAGTAATCACCACGAACGTCTCGGGCATATCGACTCGCTTGTTGATCAATGGAAGTGCCTACGGAACTCAATCGTTATCGGTCGAGTTCAGCCAGCCCATCGAAGTGCAGTTGCTCAGCGACGGTCGAGAAAATCTGGGCGGCTCTCTTGCAGGCACCTCCCCCAATCCATCCTACTTCCAATTTTCAACATACGAGGGGGGGTTATTGGAAATCAGCCTGAGGGGCACCATCACCCCTATCGATGGCACCTGCTCGGTACCGAACCAGACGGTAAAGCTACCCACAACCGCGCTGCAACGCCTGGACAGCATCGGCTCGACAGCCGGCGCCCAGAGTTTCCAGATACAGGTCAACAACTGCCCCAAGGGCTATAACCGGATTGGCTATACCCTTGACCCGGTTGGCGGCGTGATCGCGAACTCGCCAGGGGTGTTGCCGCTGGCTGGCGGTTCGACCGCGAGCGGCATAAAGATCCGGGTCGAAAACGCCCAGGGCGCTCCAGCCACCCTGGGTACTTCAATAACGGTCGATGGATACAAAAAGGCGGCAGGTGGTTCATTTGCAATTCCGATGCAGGCGTCCTACATCAGAACCGACACAGTCACTACACCGGGAACGGTAAATGGCGCATTGAACGTGTTTATTGATTATCGGTAACCCTTTCCGCTCGCCATCCTGCTTGCCTCCTTCGAATCAACGACAGGAGGCTTCGCCAGTCGAGCACATGGTGTTATTTTTCGAATATAGGCTAGAAGCCCAACTCAACATTGACTTAGCGGCAAACTAAAATCAAACACATAAAAAACCAATCAATACAAATCAAGGCCCACTAAAAACCTTCACTCAGGGCAAACCATTAACTGTAGATAAATTCGTTGGCAGATTTAAGAATGGTCTGATGTTCGTGTCACTCTCATAAAATTATCATATTGTTTTTTCAGCCAAGAAGCCTGAAGCGAATCAATAAACCAAGTCAAAAAGCTTAGAAATAATCTGGCAAAAAGTGGCAAATCATCATTTTCTCAACACTCTGGAAACATCATGAAAAAGCACTTTCCAATGAAGTTTACAGCAAAGAAAATAACGCGCACTATCGTCGCACGGCGACTATGCACGGTAGCATTCATGGCCATCGCCACATCACCATCCGTTAAGGCGGACAGGTACAATGTGTACGCATTCGGACAGCAACTGTCGATTCCGCAAAACACCGCCAGCGGGCAAGTGTTGGCCCGGCATTACATCACGCCAATGCAGGTATGCGGCTCTCTGAGATGCTACGTCATAGGCGTGACTAATTATTCAGCTGGTGGAGCTCCACACTCAGGACCGATCATCAAAACAAACGTTTCAGGCATATCGACTCGCTTGCTGATCAATGGAAGCGTATTTTCATCAGCGACCTCGTTCACCCAACCGATCGAGGTGCAGTTGCTCAGTAATGAATACCCAAACTTAGGTGGCTCGCTTGCAGGCGCCGGGTCGGGGACTCTGCCCTATTACAAGATCTTTACGAAATACGGCGATACCTATATCTACATGACTGGAACAATTACGCCGATCGCCGGCACCTGCTCGGTGCCAAGTCAAACCGTCAAATTGCCCAGCACAATGCTGAACAAATTAGACCAGGTCGGTTCGACAGCCGGTACCAAGAATTTCCAGATTCAAGTCAACAACTGCCCGAAAGGGTACAACCGAATTGGCTACCTGCTTGAGCCGGTCGGCGGCGTAATCGAAAATGCGCCGGGTGTGTTACCGCTTACCGGCGGCTCAACCGCCAGTGGTGTGAAAATCCAGATCACCGATGACAAGGGTCAGCCAGCAACCATGGGGACCTCGATACAAGTGGACGGTTACAAAAAGGAAACCGGTGGTTCGCATGCGATTCCCATGCAAGCGTCCTACCTAAGGACTGGCGTCACGGCCACACCGGGAACGGTAAACGGGGCACTGAACGTTCTGCTGGACTATCAGTGATTCTTCACGGCTGCAATCTCGCAACATTCCCCAAGCGACGCAGCCATGGGAGGCCAGGGCTTCGAATTGATAAATGCCAATCGATAAAATGCTGCCGGCCCACTCGCACGCCAGCCCCGCTATTCAGGATCGACCATGCGCCGCTCATCAATTCCGCCGCTCTTTTATCAGCCTGCGGCAACGCGCGACCGGTCGCCAACATCAGCAAACACCCGGTAGCAGCAGACGGGGTCGGCCTCTTCACCAAGGTGTTGCTTGAGCACAAAGCCTTGCAGGGCCCCCGATCACCAATCTGAGCGGCTTGAGAATGAGCACGGAAACGATTCCGAAAAAGGCGCCAACGATGTTTTTTCCAGCCAATAAAAAACCCCGTAGACCATTGATCTACGGGGTTTTCAGTTTGGAGGCCGAGGTCGGAATCGAACCGGCGTAGGCGGATTTGCAATCCGCTGCATAACCATTTTGCTACTCGGCCAAACTTTCGATGCCTTACAACCGCATCAAAGGTATACAACTCCAAGCTGGAAGCCTGAACTTAATCTACCTTCCAACCCTTTGAATTCTAAGGGGTTTTTCGCGTTCCTGAATCAGGAATGGACGCAATTCTGGACTTGTTCGCAGGGCATGTCAAGAACGGAAGTGAAATAATTCAATGCTTTAGCACCAGTCTTTACTTCAGGCCGCGACAGGCCCGGTTGTCCCGTTCTCCGCTAATCCTCATCGGGCCCGAGGATACTTTCCAGCCTCGCCATCCTTTCCCTGTCCCTTCTGAATCCACAAAACATCGGTGAACCTGCCGCGGGCGACTTCCGAAGGCCCTCAACTACTGCATTTGATGCAGCAGTCAAATGCAAACGGCCTGATTGTTGACCCCGCAGCACGACCCTATCCTCATGTTCCCATCCCAAGTTTCCAAGGAGATCGAGCATGGTCACCCGCGTACAACTTCACCAAGTCGGCGCCCCCCAGGTCCTGCAGTTCGAGCAGGTGCAAGCCCAGGCGCCCGGTGCCGGCGAGGTCTGGCTGGAGCAGACGGCCATCGGCGTCAATCCGCTGGACCTCAGCCAGCGCAGCGGCGCCGTGCCGGTTGCCCTGCCCTGCGGGCTCGGGCTGGAAGGCGCGGGGCTGGTCAAGGCGATCGGTCCCGGGGTCACCCAGGTCCAGGTGGGCGACCGCGTCGCCTATGCCACCGGGCCCCTCGGCGCCTATGCCAGCGCCCGCCTGTACCCCGCCGAGCGCCTGGTCAAGCTGCCGCCGCAGCTGGGCTCGGACGCCGCCGCGGCGCTGCTGTTCAAGGGCATCACCTCCCAGTACCTGCTCAAGTCCACCTACCCCGTCGGGCCTGGCACCCGGGTGCTGATCTATGGCGCAGCCGGGGCTCTTGGGCAATTGATGGTGCCTTGGGCCAAGCATCTGGGGGCCACAGTGATTGGCGTGGTGTCCAAGGCGCAAAGCGTCGAGCGGGCCCGGGCCGCCGGCTGCGACGAAGTGCTGGTGTTCGATGCCGCGACCCTCGCCCAACAGGTCGTCGAGATTACCCAAGGACACAAGGTCGATGTGGTGTACGACCCGATCGGCCGGGTGTCCTTCGAAGCCTCCCTCGACAGCCTGCGCCCGCGCGGCCTGCTGGTGTCCTTCGGCGCGACGTCAGGTGCTCCGGACGCGGTGCAGGTCGGCACGCTCAACGCCAAAGGTTCGCTGTTCCTCACCCGCCCGTCCCTCGCCGCCCACACCGCCAGTGCCAGCGAGTACCAGGCGCGCGCCGCCGATGTGCTGGACGCCTTCGCCGCGGGTATCATCCAGCCGCGGATCTGGCAGCGTTATCCCCTGGCCGAGGTGGCCCAGGCCCACGCCGATCTGCACGACGGACGCGCGCAAGGAGCCATCGTATTGATACCTTGAGGCCGTTTCCTTCCCTTCTGGCCGCATAGTGAGGCACCCCAGGCACATGGATCTGTTCGACAGTCGACAGGCCGATGAACTCGCCACCCTGATGGCGCTCTTCGAGCATGGTTCTTTCGCCGCCGCCGGCCGCGCCTTGCAGCGCCACCCTTCGGTGCTGTCCAAGCGCCTGGCGGCCCTGGAAAGCCGCCTGGGCATTCGCCTGGTGCAGCGCACCACCCGGCAATTGCGCTTCACCGACGAAGGCGCGCGCCTGGTCGAACGCCTGCGGCAGGCGGCGAGCCTGATCAGCGAAGCCGAACACGAAGCTTCCCAGGGCGCTGCGCAGATCCGTGGGCGCCTGCGCCTGGCCCTGCCGGCCGCCATGGGCCGGCGCTGGCTCAGCCCGATCCTCGCCCAGTTCGCCCTGGCCCATCCCGGGGTGGTGCTGGAGACCGAGTATTCGGACCGCTTCGTCGACATAGTCGGCGAAGGTTTCGACGCGGCGATCCGCATCGGCGAGCTGGCCGACAGCCAACTGGTGGCCCGCAATCTCTGTGCGCACCGGCGCATCCTCTGCGCCGCACCCGCCTACCTGCAACGCCATGGCGAACCGCAGGTGCCTGCCGACCTTGCCAGCCACAACTGCCTGGGCTTTACCGGCCTGCGCTCCTACCCCGACTGGCGCCTGACCCGCCAGGGCCAGCTGGAAACCGTGCGCATCCACGGCACCCTGCACAGCAATGACAACGAGGCGCTGTTGTCCGCCGCCCGGGCCGGCGTCGGCATCCTCGCCGGCGGCGACTGGCTGATGCACCAGGACCTGGAGTCCGGGCACCTGGTCCGGGTGCTGCCGCAGTGGCAGCTGGACAGCGACTCGGGAATCTACCTGCTGCGCCCCTCCGCGCGCTTCAGCAGCGCCACCACCCAGGCCTTCAAGCAGTGGATCGAGGCGTTTTTTGCCCAGGGCGCGCCGTGGGAAACGCCGGCCAGGGACGAGGCGTAGCAGCGTTCACAGCGAAGCGACGATGAACTCCCGCAGCCATTGGTGGGCCGGGTCGCGGTGGCAGCGCTCGTGCCAGAGCATGGCCATTTCATAACCCGGGACTTCCAGCGGCGGCTCGACCACCTTCAGCGCCGGGTTGTCGCGCACCAGGCGCGCCGGCAGCATCGCCACCAGGTCGGAGCTCGCCAGCGCCGAGAGGACAAACAGGAAGTGCGGCACCGACAGCACCACCCGGCGGGTCAGGCCCACTTCGCCCAGCGCGCTGTCGGTGACGCCGTGAAAACCGCCGCCATCGGGCGACACCACAACGTGCTCCAGCTTGCCGAACTGCGCCAGGCTCGGGCGTCGTTGCAGCCGTGGATGGCCCGCGCGGCCCACCAGCACATAACGTTCGCTGAACAGCACCCGGCGGCGCAGCCCGGGGGGTGAGTCCTCGCTGGTGTGCAGGGCCAGGTCGATGCGGCCCTGCTCGGCCTGCCGGACCAGGCGTCCGGGCTCCAGTTCGAGCACCGCCAGCCGGGTGCCGGGGGCCGCCGTGCGCAAGCCGGCCAGCGCCGGGAGGATCACCGTCGACTCGCCGTAGTCGGACGCCGACACGCTCCAGGTATTGGCCGCCGCGCCCGGGTCGAACGGGCTGGCCGGCGACACCGCCAGCTCCAGTGCTTCCAGCGCCCGGCGCAACGGCTCGCGCAATTCGTCGGCCCTGACGGTGGGCCGCATGCCCCGCGGCCCCGGCAGCAACAACGGGTCGCCGAAGATCTCCCGCAGCTTGGCCAAATGCACGCTGACCGAGGGTTGCGACAGGTTCAGGCGTTGCGCCGCGCGGGTCACGTTGTGCTCCGCGAGCAGCACATCCAGGGTCAGCAGCAGGTTGATGTCCAAGCGCCTTAAATTATTCACGACAATACCTGGGATATTGGATATTCATTTCCAATATACCTGGCGACGACCGATCCTGCTGTCTCCCGACATTGGAGACCCTGTGATGAATGTACTGCTGGTGTATGCCCACCCCGAACCCCGCTCCTTGAACGGCTCGCTCAAGGACTTCACGATCAAGCGCCTGCAGGCCGCCGGCCACGCGGTCCAGGTCTCGGACCTGTATGCGATGAACTGGAAGGCGCCGCTGGATGCCGACGACAGCCTGGGCCGGCCGGACAACAGCCGCTTCGATCCGTCCCTGGACTCCAAGCGCGCGTTCGAAGAAGGCCTGCAATCGGCGGACATCGCCCGCGAGCAGGAAAAACTGCTCTGGGCCGACACCGTGCTGCTGCAATTTCCCCTGTGGTGGTTCTCCATGCCGGCGATTCTCAAGGGCTGGGTGGAACGGGTCTACGCCTACGGTTTCGCCTATGGCGTGGGCGAGCATTCGGACGCGCGCTGGGGCGATCGCTACGGCGAAGGCACCCTGGCCGGCAAGCGGGCGATGCTGATCGTCAGCGCCGGCGGCTGGGAATCGCACTATGGCCCGCGGGGCATCAACGGGCCGATGGACGACCTGTTGTTCCCGATCCACCACGGCATCCTCTATTACCCCGGTTTCGACGTGCTGCCGCCGTTCGTGGTCTACCGCACCGGGCGCATCGACGAGGCGCGCTTCGCGGCGATCTGCGACCAGCTCGGACAGCGCCTCGACCAACTGCAACAGACCGCACCCATCGCCTTCCGCCCACAGAACGCCGGTGCCTACCGGATCCCCGAACTCACCCTGCACCCGGAGATCGCCGCCGACCAGCAAGGCTTCGCCGCCCACCTGATGTAGGTAGTGAGCTCACTGCCATACGCGTACCGGCCGGCTGTCGAGATGCAGGGCCGACTCACCTACGACTGCTGGCGCGTCCAGGCATCCTGCTGGTCCTGCTTGACGATGTCGACGAAGTGCGCCGGCAGCAGGTTGCGGAACGGCCCGCCGTCGCCCTCTACCACCTCGACCATCTTCGCCACCATTTCCTCGGGGTCGTATTGCTCGAAGGGGAACTTCAGCCCGGAGTGATCGGTGAAGTGCTTCTGCGGGTCGTACCAGCTTTTCCAGGTCTCCATCATCCGGTCGTTGAAGCCGGTGGAATAGGGCCCGGGGTTGATGGTCGCGACCTGGACGCCGAACTCCGCCAGCTCCATGTGCAGGGCCTCGGCGATGGATTCCAGGGCGTGCTTGGAGGCGCAGTAGGCGCCGGTGAAGGGTCCGGTGAGCAGGCCGGCGATCGACGAGACGAAGACGATCTTGCCCTTGCGCCGCTCGACCATCTGCCGCACGAAGCCCTGGGTCAGTTCCAGGTTGGCGAACACGTTGGTCTCGAACTGAGTGCGCAGGATATCCACGGGGATTTCCGCGATGGCGCCGGTCTCGGCATCGCCGGCGTTGTTCAGCAGCACGTCGATCTCCCATTGCCAGGCATAGGCGCGGTCGCGGGCCGAGGTGATGTCGAGCTTCTCCACCCGCAGTTTGAGGTCGAGGCTGGCGGCGAGTTCGCGCAGTTCGGTGACCTGCGGGGTGATCTGCACCCCGGCGATCACTTCATGCCCGTTGGCAGCCAGGCGCAGCGCCACCGCGCGACCAAAGCCCGAACCGGCGCCAGTGACCAGAATACGTTTTTTGCTCATTTTGGGTTCTCCAGGAAAATGTCGCAGACCAGGGCTCAGAGGCAAGCCCGGGCGATGATTTCGTCTTCAACCGCGGTGCCACCGGAGACGCCGATGGCGCCCAGGCAGCGCCCCGCCTGATCGACGATGGGCAGGCCGCCGGCAAAGCTGGTCAAGCCTCCATTACTCTGCTCGATCGACCACAACGACTGCCCCGGCCCGGACAAGGCGCCGAGTTCGGCGCTGGCGGTACGAAACAGCGCCGAAGTCCGGGCCTTGCGCTGGGCCAGGTCGATCGCCCCCGGCACGGCGTCGTCCATGCGCACGAACGCCAGCAGGTTGCTGCCTTGATCGACGATGGCGATGCACACTGAAAGCTGCATCTGCATGGCTTTGGCGATGCCCTTGTCGAGCATCTGTCGGGCGGGTTTGAGGGTGACGGGCCAGTGCATGGCAGGACTCCTTTGCGGTTGAAAAGAGTCTATGAAGCTCGTAGCTTTAAGAGAATCCGCATTCTCCCTACAACACTATTAAGTATTTCTAACAATGAGCCGACGCGATCCACTGGCCGGGCTGCACCTCTTCATGGCGGTGGTCGAGACCGGCAACTTCACCCGCGCCGCCGCCGTGCTGGGCGTGACCCCGGCGGCCGTGAGCCTGGCCATCACCCAGCTGGAAAGCGAACTGCAGACCAGGCTGTTCCACCGCACCACCCGCGGCGTCAGCCTGACGGAAAGCGGCCAGCGTTTTCACGAAGGCAGCGAAGCCGGCTACCGCAGCCTGCTGCAGGCCCGGGACGAGTTGGGGGAAACCCAGGGCGAGCCGTCGGGGCATCTGCGCATCAGTGCCTTGCACATGGCCAAGCACCTGATCGTCGCCCCGCTGCTCGAGGACTTCTTCCAGCGCTACCCCAGGGTCACCCTGGAAATACGCTACGAAGATCAACTGGTGGACATCGTCAAGGAGCAGCTCGACGCCGGCATCCGCCTGGCCGACGCCCTGCACCCGGGCATGCACGCGGTGCAGATCACCCCGCCGCTGCAATGCGCCCTGGTGGCCAGCCCGCGGTACCTGGCGCGCCACCCGGCGCCGCGCAGCATCAACGAGCTGCACCAGCATTCCTGTGTGCGTTTTCGTTTTCCCAGCAGCGGGCAGATGCACAAATGGCAGCTGCACGACGGCCAGCACGAGGTGAAGCTGGATGTGCCCGGGCGCTTCATCAGCACCGACACCCAGGCGGTGATCGAAGCCGCCCGCGCCGGCGTCGGTATTGCCCATGTGTTCATTCGCGAACGGATCGCCGCCGACCTCGCCAGCGGCCAGCTGGTGGAAGTCCTGCCCGGCACCTGCCAGCCGCTGCCGGCCATGTGGCTGTACTACGCCAACCGCCGGCACGTCCCACCCAAGCTGCGCGCCCTGATCGAGGTGTTGCGGGACTGGAAGCAGTCGCTCGGGCGCGACGTCCGGTAAACCACCGTAAGGCCTAGGCCCGCGCCCGGACGCTCGGCACCAGCAGCCGCACCAGGGAATCGGCAGTCGTGCGCAAACGTTCCGGTTCCTGGTAGATGCGTTCCATCACCGCCAGCCCGCGGGTGAAGGTGACCATGACCTGCGCCACTTCATCCGGCGCCAGGGCCAGGTCGCCCTGGATCGGCTCGGCCGACAACGCGGTGCTGATGGTCAGTTGCAGGGCGTCCAACAGGTCGCGCAAGCGTTGCTGGATGCGTGGGCCGATGGTGTCGGCGTCGGTGGCCGTCTTGGTGGTCAGGCAACCTTTGGCTGGCGTGCCGCTGGTCATGTTGCTGATCGCCACCTGGAAAAACTGCCGCAGCGCGGTCTCGGCGTCCGCGGCCTCGAGGGCCTTGGCGGCGTTGCCCAAAAAGCGCGTGGCGTAGGCTTCGAACGCCAGCAGGAACAACGCCTCCTTACCGCCATAGGCGTGGTACAGCGAGCCGCGCTGGACCTCGGCCGCCTCGGCCAGGTCGGCCATGGAGGTGGACTGCCAGCCCTTGCGCCAGAACACATCAAGGACCGCCGACAACACCTTTTCTTCGTCAAACTGCCTGACACCCGCCATAAAAATCACTGCTCACATAATTGTTGACAACCTTGTCAAAGATACCAACACTGCGATCTTTGACACACCTGTCAATCATACCCGATAGGTGCTGTGCGGTAAGCATGCTTGATGTACTGGTCCACGACTTCCGCTGCGCGCCACGCAAGGAAGTCGGCTTCACCTGCGCAGCCACGCCCGCTAACAGCGGGCGTGGGCGCGAGCGGTTTTCTCTTTTTACGTCAGGAAAAAGGAGTCTACGAAATGGTTTCGAACAGTCGTATCCAGTATGGCTACATCAATGTCATCGAGCCCGCCGAGCACAAGGGCGAGCTCACCCGCGACAAGGTCGAGCGCTTCACCGAGGGGTTCACCAAACCCGCCCTGCTACGCAAACTCGCGCCCATCGGCGAGGAGTTCGCGCAACGGGCGTTCTTCGATCAGGTCGGCTCAGGGAAAAACCTGCAATGGCGGGTCAAGTCCGGCGACCAGCCGGTGTCGATGCGCGACGAGAACGGCGCCTCGGACTACAACTACGTCACCGGCCGCGTCGGCACCGGGCAGGAATTCCTCGACGACATCTTCACCCATAACCTCGACGTCTACTCGCACCTGGGCACGATTTCCTCGAGCTACAACGACCCCTACGAGTGGGGCAAGGACGCCTTCAACCTGGTCAAGCAGCACGTCTTCAGCAAACCCTGGTTCAACATCGAGGCCTGGAAAGTCACCGGCCACATGTTCCTCGGCTACAGCACCCAGGAATACGGCGAGCCGGCCCGCGGCGCGGTGGGCAGCGACTGGCACATTTTCCCCACCCTCAACATCTTCGTGATGATCGCCGGCACCAAGAAGTGGAGCACCCGCCCACCGCAGCTGGGCGACCAGTTCCGCGACTACGACCTGATGTTCGAAACCAGCAGCGGCCGCGAAGCGCCGGGCGGCGACTACGAGGCCGACACCGTCTATGTCGAGCCGGGCGACGTGCTGATCAACCCGCCCTTCGAATGGCACAAGGTGCTCAATGCCCGTGGCCTGAGCATCGGCGCGGCGTTCCGGGTGATCGACATCGACTACCTGGACAAGCTGGAGAACCGCCGCAACCTGGACCTCTCCAAGGTCGCCCATGACAACGGCAGCTTCGCCGAGACCGAGGAGCTGGCGCACTTCCTCACCAGCCTCAACTACGCCTCGCGCCACATCAACCGGGCGCAGATGCTGCTCAACGACCTCGAGTACGCCTACCTGCGCAAGCGCGGTAACGCCGGCTCGGTGAAGATCGGCCACCGCTAGCCCCCAGGCGCCGCAGCGAGGACCCGCTCATGACGCTCACCGTCAGTCCCGAACAGCGTTGGGCCGGCATTCTGTGCGGCCTCGCCGCGGCCTTGATCTGGGGCGCGTTCCCGGTGGTCACCCGGCTGGGGCTGACCCGCACGCCGCTGGATGCCTACGACATCACCTGCATCCGCTACGGCGTTTCCGGGCTGATCCTGTTGCCGTACCTGCTCCGCCATGGCCGCCGGGGCCTGAGCTGGACAAGCATCGGCCTGATGGTCGTCGGCATCGGCGCGCCGTACATGCTGGTGGTGGCCCAGGGGCTGGCCCTGGCCCCGGTGGAACTGTTCGCGGTGGTGACCCCCGGCAGCATGATCCTGTTGTCGATCCTGATCAGCGCACGGCTGTTCGGCACCCGCCTCGGCGCCCGGGCGAACGCCGGCACCGCGCTGATCATCGGCGGCGTGCTGCTGGCCGGCTGGCACAGTTTCGCCGGGGCCCAGGCCTCGCCCTACGCCTACCTGATGTTCCTGCTCGGCGGCCTGTTGTGGGCGATCTACACCCTGGTGTCGAAATGGTCCGGCAGCGACGCGCTGCACGCCACGGCGATCGTCTCGGTGTGCTCGATGGTCCTGTACCTGCCGGCCTACCTGGCCAGCCGCGGACTGCGGATCCTCCAGGCGCCGCTCTGGGATATCGGCATCCAGGTGGTCTACCAGGGCCTGCTGGTGTCGACGGTGGCGTTGTTCTTCTACAGCCGCTCGGTCCAGCTGCTCGGCGCTTCGCTCGGTTCCACCTTCGCCGCGCTGGTGCCGGGCACGGCCATGGTGCTGGCCGCCCTGTTGCTCGGTGAGCGCGCCAACAGCACTGCCATCGCCGGCTTGCTGGTGGTGACCGCCGGCATGCTCCTGACCCTGCTGCCGCAACGCCCGCGCCCGCTGCCGGGCGCCATCGGCCAGCCGACACCCAGGCCACCAGGGCCCACGCCATGAGCGACCTGCATGAGCGGAGCGCAACCACTGTCCATAGCAAAGGAAAACCAAGCATGAGCAGCGCATCCCTGACCCTCTACGAACTGGCCGGCGCCGACCCGGACCTGCGCTTCAGCCCGCACTGCTGGAAAACCCGCATGGCCCTGGCCCACAAAGGCCTGGAAAGCCAGCGCATCGCCTGGCGCTTCAGCGACAAAGCGCGCATCGCCTTTTCCCGGCAGGGCGCGGTCCCGGTGCTGGTGGACGGCGACCAGAGCATCAGCGACTCCTGGCGCATCGCCCTGCACCTGGAGCAGCGTTACCCCGAGCGCCCGTCGCTGTTCGGTGGCCGCGACGCCGTCGCGCTGTCGGCCTTCGTCAACCGTTGGGCCGACAGCATGCTGCTGCCCGCCGTGGCCCGGGTGATCCTGCTGGATGTCTACGAACAACTGGCCGACGAGGACCGGGAGTATTTCCGCAGCTCCCGGGAAGCGCATTTCGGCACCTCGCTGGAACAGCTGGTAGCCCCGCAAGCCAGGCACCTGGAGCAGTTGCGCCAGGTCCTGACCCCGCTTCGCCAGACCCTCAAGGGCCAGCCCTTCCTGGCCGGCGAGGCCCCGGCCTATGCCGACTATTGTGTGTTCGGCATGTTCATGTGGGCGCGCTGCACCAGTGGCGAAGAACTGCTGGCGCCCAACGACGCCCTGCATGCCTGGCGCGAACGCCTGCTGGACGCCTTTGGCGGGCTGGCGCGCGCGGCCACCCTGGCCACCCCTCTCGAGACTGGAGCACGCCATGTCCAATGACCCCGCCCTGCACGACTTCGCCGTCCGTTCCTCGGACAAGATCCGCTATGCCGACACCGACCGCCAGGGCCATGTGAACAACGCGGTGTTCGCCACCTTCCTGGAAACCGGGCGGGTGGAGATCATCTACGACCCGCACGCACCGCTCGCCGAACCCGGCAGCGAATTTGTCATCGCGCGCCTGGAACTCGACCTGCGCGCCGAACTGCGCTGGCCCGGCACGGTGCAGATCGGCACCCGGGTCGCCACCCTCGGCAAAAGCTCGATGACCCTGGAGCAGGCGCTGTTCCAGGACGGACGCTGCGCGGCCCTGGCCACCACCGTGATCGTGCAGATCGATGCCCAGAGCCGGCGCTCGAAACCCTTTGGCGAAGAGGCACGGCGCCGCTTGAGCGCCCTGACCACGACCGCGGACTCGTTCGCGGTGAAATAGGCGGAGGACGCCATGTCGACGCTACAGCAACTGTTCTCGGCCCTGCCGTTTTTCCAGCTGGCGGTGATCATCGTCGCCAGCCAGCTGTGTGGCGCGCTGCTGGCCCGCTGGGGGCAGTCGCGGGTGATCGGCGAAATCTGCGTGGGCATCCTGCTCGGCCCCTGCCTGCTGCTGGCCCTCGGCGCGCAGTGGCATGCGGCGGTCTTCCCGGCGGCCATCCGCCTGGGCATCGAGACCCTGGGCAATATCGGCCTGGTCCTGCTGATGTTCCAGATCGGCCTGCGTTTCGACAACAGTCACTTGAGCAACCAGAAGATCGGTTTCAGCGCCCTCTCGGTGGCCGCCGGCGGGGTGATCCTGGCCTTCGCCCTCGGGGCCATGGTCGGGCTGCTCTCCCACGGCGCCCTGGCGCCCGCCCAGCCCCGGCTCGGCTACGTGCTGTTCTGCGGCATCGCACTGTCGATCACCGCCCTGCCGGTGCTGGTGCGAATCATCAGCGACCTCGGGCTGGAGCACTCGCTGGCCGGGACGGTGGGCATCGCGGCCGCCGCCATCACCGACATCATTGGCTGGGTGCTGCTGACCCTCATCATCGCGCTGTCCAGCAGCGACAGCTCGCTGTTCGGGGTGTTGCGCCAGCTGGCCTTTATCGCCCTGTTCCTCGTCCTCGCCCGCTGGGGCCTGCGCCCGCTGCTGCACGCCCTGACACGGCTGCTCGCGACCCGCGGCGCGGCCCCCGCCGCCGACATGAGCATGGCGCTGATGCTGGCGACCGCCCTGCTGTTCGGCTGGATCACCACCCTGATCGGCCTGCACAGCGCCCTGGGCGGGCTGATCGCCGGCTGGCTGCTGCGCGAGCAGCGCCAGCACTGGCACCGCCATATGGAAGGCTTCGTCAACATCGGGCTGGTGCCCTTCTACTTCGCCGCCACCGGACTGAAGATGGACCTCGGCGCCCTGGCACCGCTCGACAGCTGGCTGTGGCTGCTGGCCTTCTTCGTCGCCGCGGTGCTGGGCAAAACCGCCGGCTGCTACCTCGCCGGACGCCTGGCCGGCCTGTCCGTGGAGGTCTCGCGCAGCGTCGCGGTGTTGATGAACACCCGTGGCCTGATCGAGATCATCGTGCTCTCCGTGGGCCTGGACATGGGGCTGATCTCCCAGAGCGCGTTCTTCCTGTTGCTGATGGTGGCCATCGCCACCACCCTGATGACCACCCCGCTGCTCCGGCGCCTGGCCAGGACCGAGGTCCTTCCATCCGCCCTGGCGAAAGGCGCGCTGCAGACTTCCGATCGGTAACCATCGAGAGACCGGGAAGGCCGGAAAAACCCGGGAGCTACACTCGCAGGTTGTGCCTTGCCTGCGCCCGAAAGCCTGGCCGGGTACCGGACATTCCTCGCCAACCACAGGAGGTGCGGCGGCCATGGTCTTCACCGAAATCGACTACGAAACCCAGGGACCGATCAGGATCATCCGCTTCAACCGGCCGCAGAAACGCAATTGCATCGGCCCCACCACCCACCTGGAACTGATCGAGGCCTGGAGCCGTTTTCGCGACGATCCGCACGCCCTCGTGGCCATCATCACCGGCGCTGGCGACCAGGCCTTCTGTGCCGGCGGCGACCTCAAGGCGGCGCTCGATCTGGTGCCCACCACCGCGGACGAGATCGCCGCGCACAACCGCGGCGAGCGCCCCGGGATCATCGGTCCGAGCCGCTGGACGGATATCTACAAACCGGTGATCGCCGCGGTGAACGGCGTGGCCTACGCCGGCGGCCTGGAGTGGGCCTGCTTCGCCGATATGCGCATCGCCGAGGAACACGCCACCTTCGGCGTGACCTGCCGCCGCTGGAACATCGGCCTGGGCGATGGCGGCACCCAGCGCCTGCCACGCATCGTCGGCATGGGCCGGGCGCTGGAGCTGATCCTCACCGGCAAGGTCATCTGCGCCAGCGAGGCGCTGGCTATCGGCCTGGTCAACGAGGTCGTCGCCAAGGGCCGCTCGCTGGAGCGCGCGCTGGAACTGGCGCACCTGCTCTGCACCCTGCCCCAGCCCGCCATGCGCTCGGACAAGGAAGCACTCATCCGCGGCTACGGCCAGCCCCTGGCCGAGGGCCTGCGCATCGAAGCCGAGTGCTTCAACCGCTCCATCCATCAACCGGAAACCCAGGAAGGACTGCGCCGCTTCCGCGAACGCGACCACCCGGACCTGCGCGGCGACGTGCCGCCCCAGACACCGGGGTTGACCAGGGATTGAGGGCTACGGCGTTACCGCTGTAGTTCACGCACCGGCTTCAAACAGCGCAAACCAATACGGCTTCACAGGTTCAACCAAGAACAGCGTTGTGACGCTGTAGGGGCAATCCCTTGACCAGGGATTCTGGGAAAAACCGCGCTCCCGGCTCAGGACCGCTCCTCGTCCAGCGCCTTGTCCGACACGATCGGCGGCTCGATGCCCCAGTCGCCGTGCAGGTACCAGTCGTCGCCGAGCATCTCGGCGGGGTGCATGGTGCGGTCCGAGCCATTGCCGCAGGCCAGGGCATTGGCCGCGCAGTAGCGGTCGCAACCCCAGCAGATGCGTTCGGGGTGCTTGGGGCTGATGGGAAAATTCTTGGCCATGGCGTTCCCCGGATCGCGGGTGGGAGTGATTCCCAGGCTACGACGCCCGCGGGGAAATGCCCTTGATCGGGGTCAAGAATGACAGGCCCGGGGCGCCCGCCTCTGCACCCCGGTCTGCCTGCTACGCCGTGACCGCCGGCGCGTAGCGCACCGCCAGCTTGCGCAAGGCGACGTAGAACACCGGGGTCAGGAACAGGCCGAACAGGGTCACCCCGAGCATGCCGGAGAACACCGCGACCCCGGTGGCGCGGCGAATCTCGCTGCCCGCGCCACTGCCGATCAGCAGCGGTACGGAACCGGCGATAAACGCCACCGAGGTCATGACGATCGGCCGCAGGCGCAAACGGCAGGCCTCCAGCGCTGCCTCGATGATGCCCTTGCCCTGGAGCTCCAGCTCCCGGGCGAACTCGACGATCAGGATCGCGTTCTTGCAGGCCAGCCCCATCAGCACCACCAGTCCCACCTGGACGAAGACATTGTTGTCGCCGCCGCTGAGCCACACCCCCGACAAGGCCGCGAGCATGCACACCGGCACGATCAGGATCACCGCCAGGGGCAGCGTCCAGCTCTCGTACAGGGCCGCGAGGACCAGGAACACCAGCATCACCGCCAGCGGGAACACCACCGCCGCGGCGTGGCTTTGGGTGACCTGCTGGTAGCTCAGGTCGGTCCATTCCAGGGTGATGCCGCGGGGCAATACCCGGGCGGCGATTTCTTCCAGCTTGGCGATCACCTGGCCCGACGACAGCTGCTTGGGATCGGAGTCGCCGATCAGGTCGGCGGCCGGGTAGCCGTTGTAGCGCACCACCGGATCGGGGCCGTAGCTGGGCGTCACGGTGATCATCGCGCCGAGCGGCACCATCTCGCCCCGGTCGTTGCGCACCCGCAGGTTGGCGATGTCCTCGGCGGTCTGCCGGTAGGAGCTGTCGGCCTGGGCCATGACCCGGTAGACCCGGCCGAACAGGTTGAAGTCATTGACGTAGACCGAGCCCAGGTAGGTCTGCAAGGTATTGAACACATCGCTCAACGACACCCCTTGCGCCTTGACCTTGACCCGGTCCACCTGCACCTCCAGCTGCGGGATGTTGGCCTGGTAGGAACTGACCGGGTAAGTCATGCCCGGGGTCTGCGCCACCGCGGCCTGGAAGGCGCTCAAGGCATTCTGCAAGGCGCCGTAGCCGAGGCCGGCGCGGTCTTCGAGGTACAGCGAATAGCCCGAACCGTTGCCCAGCCCCTGGATCGGCGGCGGCAACAGCGCATAGGCAAACCCTTCGTGGACCTGGGACAGCTTGGCGTTGAGTTCGGCACTGATCTCCACCGCGCCGCGCTGGCGCTGGTCGAACGGCTTGAGGATCACGTAGGCGGCCATGACGTTCGGCGTGTTGACCGACTGCAAGGCGTTCAGGCCGCTGAAGGCCGGCACGGTATCCACGCCCTCCACCGAGAGTGCCGTCTCGATCAGCTCGCTGGTCACCGCATCGGTGCGGGCCAGGGACGCGCCTTCCGGCAGCTTGGCACCGGCGAACAGGTAGAGCTTGTCCTGGGTCGGGATAAAACCGCCCGGCACCAGGTTGAACAGCCAGGCCGTGCCGATCAGCAGCAAGGCGTAGAGGAAGAACACCGAGCCGCGCCGCCCCAGAGAGTAGGACACCAGGCCGTGATAACCGTCGGAGCGGCGCTTGAACATCCGGTTGAAGGCGCGGAAAAAGCCCCCGAAGACCTTCTGGATGCCGCGCTCCAGCCAGTCCTGCGGCGCGCCGTGGGGCCTGAACAGCTTGGCCGCCAGGGCCGGCGACAGGGTCAGGGAGTTGATCGCCGAGATCACCGTGGAAATCGCGATGGTCACCGCGAACTGCTTGTAGAACTGGCCGGTGACGCCGGAGAGAAAGGCCATGGGAATGAACACCGCACAGAGCACCAGGGCGATGGCGATGATCGGCCCGGACACCTCCTTCATCGCCCGGTGCGCGGCCTCCCGCGGGTCGTAGCCCTTCTCGATGAAACGCTCGACGTTCTCCACCACCACAATCGCGTCGTCGACCACGATACCGATGGCCAGCACCAGGCCGAACAGGGTCAGGGTGTTGATCGAATACCCCAGCAAATACAGCCAGGCAAAGGTGCCGATCACCGACACCGGCACCGCGATCAGCGGGATGATCGAGGCGCGCCAGGTCTGCAGGAACAGGATCACCACCAGCACCACCAGCACCACCGCCTCCATCAGGGTGTGCTGCACCGCGCTGATGGATTCGCGGACGAACACCGTCGGGTCCCACACCGCCTTGTAGGCCACGCCTTCGGGGAAACGCTGGGACAACTCGTCGAGCTTGCCGTAGACCGCCTCGGCGACCTGCAAGGCGTTGGCCCCCGGCGAGAGGAAAATCCCCACCGTTGCCTGGTTACGGTCATCCAGGCGCGCGCGCAGGGTGTAGTCGCCCGCGCCGAGCTCGACCCGGGCCACGTCCGACAGCTTCACCAACTGCCCGTCCGCCCCGCTCTTGAGGACGATATCGGCAAACTCCTGCTCGCTGCGCAAACGCCCGCGCACGCTGATCGACACCAGGAAATCGGCGCCTTGCGGCGAAGGCTCGGCCCCCAGCTGGCCGGCCGAGACCTGCACGTTCTGCTCGCGGATCGCGTTCACCACATCGGCCGCGGTGAGGCCGCGGGCAGACAGGCTGTTGGGGTCCATCCAGATGCGCATCGCGTAGTCGCCCGAACCGTAGACCCCGACATCGCCGATCCCGGACAGCCGCGACAGCTCGTCCTTGACGTGCAGGGTCAGGTAGTTGCGCAGGTACAGCGAGTCGTAGCTGTTGTCCGGGGACAGCAGGCTGACGTACATCAGCGGCGTCGGCGATTGTTTCTGGGTGGTCACGCCATACTGCCGCACCTCCTCCGGCAGCCGCGACAGCGCCTGGCTCACGCGGTTCTGCACGCGCACCGCGGCGGTGTCCGGATCGACACCGGGGACGAAGGTGATGCTCACCGCCAGGCTGCCGTTGGAGCCGGCGACCGACTTCATGTACATGATCCCTTCGACGCCGTTGATCGCCTCTTCCAGGGGCACGGCGACCGACTCGGCGATCTCCTTGGGGTTCGCCCCCGGGTAGGTGGCGCGCACCACCACGCTGGTCGGCACCACCTCGGGGTATTCCCCCGACGGCAGCACCGGGATGGCGATCAGGCCAAGGGCGAAAATGATGATCGACAGGACGATGGCGAAGATCGGTCGGTCGATGAAGAATTTGGAAAAATCCATGGCCGCTCTCCCTTATTTCGCCACTGGCGTCTGGGGCGCGGCGGTCGAGGCCTGCTGCGTCGGCGCGGCGATTTCCTTGGGCTCCACCGCCATGCCCGGGTAGAAGATCTTCTGCGCCCCGTTCAGCACCACCCGGTCGCCGGCCGCCAGCCCGGCGCTGATCACCCGCAGGCCATCCAGCTGGCGACCGAGGGTGACGTCCTTGCGCAGGGCCTGGTTTTGCGGGCCGATGACGTACACGTATTTGCGGTCCTGGTCGGTTTGCACCGCGCGGTCGTCGATCAGCACGGCGCGGGTCTCGCTGCCGCCTTCAAGGCGCACCCGGGCGAACAGGCCCGCGGTCAGCCGGCGCTCGGGGTTGGGCAGCACCGCGCGCACGCGGATGGTGCCGGTGGCCGGGTCGACCTGGTTATCCAGGAAGTCCACGGTGCCGGTCAGGGGAAAGGTCCCGACATCGTTGGCAAGACCGACCCGCACGGTATTGCTCACCCCCGGGCGCTGGCCCTTGCCCAGCAGCTCGGTGTAGCGCAGCAGGCTCTGCTCGTCGGCGTCGAAATAGACGTACATCGGGTCCTGGGAAACGATGCTGGTCAATATGCTCTGGTCGGCCTGGGCCAGGTTGCCGAGGGTCAGCATGGCCCGCCCGACGCGCCCGGAAAACGGCGCGCGGACCTGGGTGAAGTCGAGGTTGAGCTGGGCCGTGGCCACCTCGGCGACGGCCGCGTTGACATCCGCCACGCCCTGGGCCAGGGAGGCGCTGCGAATGTCGCCCTCCTCCCGCGACAGCGCCGACTGCTTGACCAGCGCCTGGCCGCGGCGGTCCTGCTCGGTGGCCAGGCGCACCGTGGCGCGAGCCCGGGCCAGCCGGGCCTGGGCACTGGCCAGCGCCTCGCGGTACGGGCGCGGGTCGATGACGAACAGGGTCTGGCCCTTTTCCACCTCGTCGCCCTCGCGGAACGCCACCCGGTCGACATAACCGCTGACCCGCGGCCGCAGGTCGACGGCATCGATCGCGCTGATGCGGCCATTGAACAGGTCCCACTCACGCACCGCCTGCACGCTCACGGTCGTCACCTCGACCACCGGCGCCGCGGCGGCGACCGGCTCGCCCTTCTCGTTACAGCCGCCCAGCGCCAACAGGAGGCACAGCGCTCCGAGTCGATGGGTTGAAGAACTGCTTCGACCGAGCACCCGGCGAATTCGATTCATGAAAGTGGACTCCGCTGTCACTGCACTGTTGATTTATAGGCAGGCGGAATATAAAAGTTAAAGCTAACTTTAAGTAAAGCCCCTTCGGAGGACCCATGAACAAATCAAGCGAGCCGCTGCTGACCATCACCGAAGTCGCCCGACGCAGCGGCGTCATGGCCTCGGCGCTGCGTTTCTACGAGTCCCGCGGGCTGCTCCACTCGCTCCGCGTCGGCAGCGGCCACCGCCGCTACCCGCGCTCGGTCCTCAGGCGGATCGCCTACATCGTGTTCGCCCAGCGCATCGGTTTCTCCCTCGACGAAATCATCCAGCAACTGACCGGCCTGCCCATCAACACCGCGCCAGCGGGCGCGGACTGGCGACGCCTGACCGCCACCTGGAAAACCCGGGTGCAGCAACGCATCGCCGAACTGGAACGGCTGAACATGAACCTGGAGGAATGCATAGGCTGCGGCTGCATGTCGCTGGAACACTGCGGGCTCAACAACCCCGAGGACATCTACTCGCGCAACGGCTGCGGCGCCCGGCGCTGGCTGGGGGACCAGAAGATTGTTATCGCCGCTGGGCAGGAGGCGGATTGATCACAGGGTCGCCTGCCCCCCTGGGCGGCGACCGATATACCTGAATGCCCTGCCCCTACCCCCTCAACACAAACACCGGGAACATCTCGCGCAGGTGTTGCCACAGGTCCGGCACCAGCACCTGTTGCGGGGTGCTCGGCAGTTGCGGGTCGAGCATGCGTGCGGTGCGCACCATCTGCACGGCGAAGCGCTTGACCCCCAGGGCTTGCAGGCGCTGGCCGAGGAGCAGCAGGCGCGCCGGCTGCAACAGGTGCCAGTGCACGGTGGTGCGGCATTCGTAGTCGACGCCGCTGGCCAGCAACAGCTCCAGGCTGCGCCAGTTGGCCTTGCCGCTGCCCGGGACACCGGTGAGCATCGGCGCGTCTTCGGCCAGGGCCTTGACGTCGAAGCCGACCCAGTCGGCGCCGGCCACCGCCCGGGCAAAGGCCGCCGGCTTGATGCCAGCGCTGTGCAGGCCGATGCGAAAGCCCATGGCGCGCACTTCCTCCATCGCCCCCGGCAAACCGTCCTGCAGGGTCGGCTCGCCGCCACTGAACACCACCGCGTCCAGCAGGTCCTGGCGGCGTTGCAGGAAGCTCAGGACCCGGCACCAGTCCAGCTCCTCGCTGCCGCGCGGCGGGATCAGTTGCGGGTTGTGGCAGTAGCGGCAACGCCAGGCGCAGCCCTGGCAGAACAGCACGCAGGCGAGCAGGCCCGGGTAGTCGAGAGTGGTCAGGGGCACCATGCCCCCGACCCGCATCTTTCGGCTCATTGGCGCCCTGCCGCGGTCGCCTGTTCGGTGAAGTGCACGCGCTCTCGGTGCTCGGACTGTTTACCCGGGTTGAACGCCGAGACCGGACGGTGATAACCCATCACCCGGGTCCAGACTTCGCAGCGCTGGCGTTGCGCCTGGGGCAGTGTGTGCTGTGGGGTCATGGTGGAACTCCTTGCGGTTGGGGGAAGACAGGTCAGTGCACAGCGCCCGAGGCCTGGGCCTGCAGCAGGGCTTCGTCGCACTTGGGGCAGAACTCGTGTTCGCCGTCGAGGTAGCCATGCACCGGGCAGATGGAAAAGGTCGGGGTCACCGTCAGGTACGGCAGGCGGAAGCGTCCCAGGGCCTTGCGCACCAGCTGCTTGCAAGCCGCGGTCGAGGAAATCCGCTCGGCCATGTACAGGTGCAGCACGGTGCCGCCGGTGTATTTGCATTGCAGTTCGTCCTGCAGCTCCAGGGCCTCGAACGGATCGTCGGTGTGGCCCACCGGCAACTGCGAGGAGTTGGTGTAGTACGGCGCCTCGCGGCTGCCGGCCTGGAGAATGCCGGGGTAACGCTTGAGGTCTTCCTTGGCGAAACGGTAGGTGGTGCCTTCGGCCGGGGTCGCCTCGAGGTTGTAGAGGTGGCCGGTTTCTTCCTGGAAGCGCACCAGGGTCGCACGCACATGGTCCAGCAGCCTGAGGGCGAACTGGCGGCCCTGCTCGGTGTGCATGCCCTGCTCGTCGCCGCTGAAATTGCGCAGCATTTCGTGCAGGCCGTTGAGGCCGATGGTCGAGAAGTGATTGCGCAGCGTGCCCAGGTAACGCTGGGTGTAGGGATACAGGCCGGCGTCCATATGGTGCTGGATCACCTTGCGCTTGACCTCCAGGCTCTCCATCGCCAGCTCCATCAGCGCGTCCAGACGTTGCAGCAGGCCGCTGGTATTGCCCTTGAACACATGGCCCAGGCGCGCGCAGTTGATCGTCACCACGCCCAGGGAACCGGTCTGCTCCGCCGAGCCGAACAGCCCGCCGCCGCGCTTGAGCAGCTCGCGCACGTCCAGTTGCAGGCGGCAGCACATGGAGCGCACCTGGTTGGGCTGCATGTCCGAATTGAGGAAGTTCTGGAAATACGGCAACCCGTAGCGGGCGGTCATCTCGAACAGGCGGTCGGCGTTCTCGCTGTCCCAGGGAAAATCATGGGTGATGTTGTAGGTCGGGATCGGAAAGGTGAACACCCGGCCCTTGGCGTCGCCGGCCTGCATCACTTCGATATAGGCGCGGTTGAGCAGGTCCATTTCCGTTTGCAGCTCGCCGTAGGCAAAGGGCATTTCCTCGCCGCCGATCACCGGGACCTGCTCGCGCAGATCTTCCGGGCAGACCCAGTCGAAGGTCAGGTTGGTAAAGGGCGTCTGGGTGCCCCAGCGCGACGGCACGTTGAGGTTGTAGATGAACTCCTGGATCGCCTGGCGCACCTGCGGGTAGCTCAGGCGGTCCTTGCGCACATAAGGCGCCAGATAGGTGTCGAAGGAACTGAAGGCCTGGGCCCCGGCCCATTCGTTCTGCAAGGTGCCGAGGAAATTCACCATCTGCCCCAGGGCGCTGCTCAGGTGCCGGGGCGGCCCGGCCTCGACCCGCCCCGGCACGCCATTGAGGCCTTCATGCAACAGCGTGCGCAGCGACCAGCCGGCACAGTAGCCGGCGAGCATGTCGAGGTCGTGGATATGCAGGTCCGCCTCGCGGTGGGCGCGGCCGATCTCCTGGCTGTAGACCTCGTCCAGCCAGTAGTTGGCGGTGACCTTGCCGGACACGTTGAGCACCAGCCCGCCCAGGGAATAACCCTGGTTGGCGTTGGCCTGCACCCGCCAGTCCTCGCGGTCGAGGTATTCGTTCATCGAGGCCGCCACTTCGACCAGGGTCTTGCGGTCGCGACGCAGGCGCCCGTGCCGTTCGCGGTAGACGATGTAGGCGCGCATGGCGAGGAAGAACCCGGCGTCCATCAGTACCCGCTCGACCCGGTCCTGGATCTGCTCCACATGCAGCCGCGCATGCCCCTCAAGGTGGGCCAGCACCGCCTTGAGCAAACCCTCGGCCTCGACGTCGGCGTATTCGCCGCTGGCCTTGCCGGCGGCGATCAACGCCTGGCGGATCTTGTCCGCATCGAAGGCAACCAGGCTGCCATCGCGTTTGTGCAGGCGGTTGTTGCCCACCCTGATCAGCGTGCTGTGCATTTGACCTCCGCATACTACATATAGATGTTTTTGATTCTTAAAACACAAGATGCAGTGAGGTTACGGAGTGTGGGTTGGGTTGCCATTGATCGTGATCAAGTTTTTTGGTTCGTGCGCATATCCATTTTTTTGGTAACGGCGACTTAGGGTTCCGCCCTTACGGCGGCTCACTTTTGAAAAGCGCAAAAGTAAGCAAAACGCTCTTGCCCCACCACTCGGCGCCTCGCCTAGGCTCGGCGTGCCCGAACGAAGGCATTGATCCGTGGGCCGCCGCCACAGGCCA